>CAJUGZ010000017.1 GCA_910585855.1 uncultured Lachnospiraceae bacterium
TTTGTTTCATCGATAAAAATCTCAAGATATTGACTTACATCCATAATTACTGCACACCTACTTTCTCTTTGACTAAAATTTTTTTTAACACTGTATTCAGTTTTGCAATAATCGGCTCATTATCCTCTGTTCCTTCATCCTGAAATTTCATAATATTCATTAGATAAGCTTCTAATGCATCTAAACACTGAAACACAATATCTACAATACTGGTCTTCATTTTTATTTCCGCTCTACCATCCCATACCCCAAAAAACACCTCTTTCATAGCACGAGTCAAACGATTTATTCTTTTATATCCTACTACAAACGACATTCCTGTAAAAGTATGAAGAACTCTAAATATTTCACCGGCAGCGTCTTTGTTCTCTGGGTCTTTTTTTAAAATTGGCAGTTGACAGCTCAACGTTTCCAATCCTTCTTTCATTTCAATAATAAAAATTTCAAGATATTGGTTTGCATCCATAATTACTGCACACCTACTTTCTTTACGATTGAATTGGCAACCTCTGTAATTGGCAAAACTTCATCTGACAGACCAGCCTGTGCTACCATCTTAGGCATACCATATACAACGCAAGTTTCTTCATCCTGAGAAATCACATAAACCTTGTTCCTCTTTTTCAGTGTTTTGATTCCTTCTGTTCCATCTGCTCCCATTCCAGTTAAAACAACACAAACAATTTCGTCATAAGCAGAACCGACTAATGACTCATACATAATATTGGCACAAGGCTTTAATGCATCTCTTGGCGGTTCATCTGATATCACTGCTTTATAACCTCCGCCCGGAATCTTTGCCACTTTCAGATGACTCCCGCCCGGTGCGATATAGACGCAGCCCTTTTGCAGAACATCTCCCTCTGCTGCTTCCTTTACTTTTACTTTACTCATATCATTTAAACGCATTGCCAAAGATTTAGTAAACCCTTTCGGCATATGCTGTACCAATACCATCGGTGCATTCAGACCTTCCGGCAAAAGCGGAATGACAGATTGTAAGGTCTTTGGTCCCCCTGTTGAACAGGCAAGTGCAATCAATTTATTTCCAGTACCCTTCTGTGCAGCAATCGGTACACGAAGCGGAGATTTCACCCCTAAAGTAGAAGGCTTTGTTGCGGACGTCCTTACTACTACATTACCAGCAGCCGCTGGAGTCTGCCGAGTAGAAAGTATACTTCTTTTCGGTCTGGACTCCGTTGCAACCTCTAAAATAGTAAGTAAAGCTTCTTTAAATGTATTGCTCTTTGCATTAATCAAGTTTTCTGGCTTTTTTATAAAATCAAATGCGCCGTGCTCCAATGCAATCATGGTTTCTTCGGCACTTTCATCTGCTTTTGTACTGCAGATAACAATTCTTGGGTAATTTCCCCTTTTCTTTTCCAGCTCCATTAAAAGCTCCAGCCCAGTCATCTTCGGCATATAGATATCCAAAAGAACAGCGTCATATCCAGAAGGATTTGCAAGAATCAGCTTTAATCCCTCTTCTCCGTTATTTGCAATATCTTTTACTTGGTATCTCTCATCGGAATTTACAGTATCTGAGAGGACACGTCTCATAAGAGCGGAATCATCCACGATTAAAATATTCTTTTTCATCGAATCAACCCTTCTTGTTTTTCCTATACCTACGTTCTTCTTCAAAGATAAATCGAATCAGTGTTTCTCTGTCCTGATCGGATATAGAATCAAATTTCACACGATGCTCATATTGATTTTTTCGATGCGGCATCTCTTTCGATTGAACCAATCGGGAAATAACAGAAAACGAATTTTTCTTTCCCTCCATATCAATGGAAAATTTACATAAAATTGATGTATCTGGTTCAATCAACTGAGCAGAGGTAAACCGAATCCCTCCTCCGCTAATATCTAATGTCACTCCTTTTAAATATCCTCTCTCCGATAAAGCATCCCGAAATGCTTCTAATGCATCCGAATCCGTCAATAAACTCGCTTCCGCTTGCGAAAGCACTCGATATGTAATGATTAAATTACATGCAAAACGGTAATGCTGTCTTCTTTGAAATTTCTGAATTCCTGTATAAACTTCAAGAATCATTACATGAAGTGAAGCTTCTTTATACCGCTCTATCACAATCCCTTTACAGTGATAGATCCCACCTTTTGTATGAATACTAAGCTCATATCTGGTATTGATAGCCGGAAAAATCAGATGTGTTCCATCCATAGGCATAGCAATTTTTAATTTATCTTCCCCTATTATATCATATATTTTACTAAAATAGGTTTCCTTTTTTATATTTTTTGAAAATTTTTCTGAAGAAGTAACAGATACATTTGCTTTCGTTAATTCAAGCTTATCCCCCGGTTTCACAATTTTCGCTAACATACGCAAGCCCTCCTTACTTTCCTATCAAACAATATCCTTTGGTGACTTTGAACTAATTCTTCGAATACCGGCATGAAACAAATTTTGAAATACTTGTCCGATACCGGATTTTTTCTTTCTCTCTTCCTGTTTGATATTTAATAGTTTCTCTGCAATCTCTTCATATGCCAAAGAAGCCTTTGCTGTCTTATGCACAATCGAAATCGGCTTTTGCTGCATAATTGCTTTTGATACGTTGATATCATATGGAACACTTCCCAAATAACTCAGTTTCATATCTAAAAATTGATCCACTACTACTTTTAATTTCTGATAAAGAGCCTCTCCATCTCCCTTTTCTATTACACGATTTGCCATCACACGAATTTCTGTTACATCTGGATCAAATCCCTCACTGCGTCTTAATGCCTTCAGCAGTGCATAAGAATCCATAATTGAAGTCGGCTCCGGCGTTGTTACTAACACTACCTCTTCACTCATTTTAACAAATTCCAATACAGAATCCGCAATACCCGCTCCTGTATCTACAATTAAAAAATCTGTCATTTGATCCAACTGAATCAATTTACTGGCCAGAAATCTCACGCTCTCTGAAGTCAGATTGCTAAGCTCCGCTACTCCAGAACCGCCGGAGATAAAGCGGATACCCATCGGTCCTTCCACCATAATCTCCTCTAACGTCATGCCCCGAAAAATCAAATCGGATAGATTGTATTTTGGAATCGCACCAAACATCACTTCTACATTTGCAAGTCCAAAGTCGGCATCAAAAATAATGACACGATACCCCATCCTTCGAAACTGTACTGCTAAATTTACGGATGTATTGGATTTTCCTACTCCTCCTTTTCCGCTTGTCACTGTGATAAGACGTGCCTGCTGAAATTCTTCCGACTCTTTGCTTGCCTTTATCATACTGCGCAACCGTTCTGCCTGATCCATCTATTAGACTCCTCCAAGTAATTGTTTTGCAACCTTTTGCACATCAATTACAGCAATATCATCTGGTACATTCTGCCCGGATGTTTGATAGGAAATCGTTCCTCCCTCTAACATAGCAATATTTAAAATATTCCCAATCCCGGCTGTTTCATCTAATTTGGTAAAAATCACACTATACTGGCATAAATCCTTATATCTATTACAGATATTTACCAAATCACTGTATTTTGTTGTAATACTGACCACTAAAAAGACTTCCGGCTGATATTCACAATTTGTTGGAAGACTTTGCAGCAATTCTTTTAATTCATTACAATGTTCTTCATTTTTATGAGATCGTCCTGCGGTATCCACTAAAATCGTATCATACTCGGACAATAGTTTTAAATTTCGATTTAAATCCTCTGGTTCATAGACTACCTGAAGCGGAAGTTCTAAAATATTTGCATAGATCCGGAGCTGTTCTACTGCAGCCAGCCGATACGTATCCGATGTCATCAATGCCAATTTGGCATGCTGATACATCTTTAGTTCGGAAGCTAATTTGGCAATCGTTGTTGTTTTTCCCACTCCGGTAGGTCCGATAAAAAAATAGACTTTTTTCTGCTTTCCATCATATTCAATTTTCTTGGGTTCTCCCAGTTTTAAAATAATTTTTTGATAGACGGCTGCCAAAATATTGTCTACCGAGGTTTCTTTCTTAATTGAGCGCTCTACTTCTGCAATAATCTGATTGGCACATCCTTCTTCTACCTCATTATCCAAAAGCTGTTTATAAACCATACGCAGAAAAGGCATCCACTCCTTTTCCTCCATCTCCTCTTCTTCCTGTACCAAAGGTTCACTTTCTTCTTTTTGTATCTGTTGTTCTAAAAGTGATTGGATATTATCAAGCCTCTGTTCCATTCCCTCCGAAGAAGGTTCGGGCGGCGGATTTGGTACAGGTGGTTTTGGATTTTTTGGTTCTTCTTTCTCAGTTACAGGATTGTCTTCTTTCTCCTCAAGTGCAGCCGTTACTTCTACAATCTCTTTTTTAAATAGTTTCATAATACCGTGCGGTCTTGTTGTTTTGATATTCATAATTACCGCACTGTTTCCTAATTCTGTCTGTGCTGCAAGTATCGCCTCTTTTTCCGTCTTTGCCTGAAACTTCTTGATTATCATTCTGCTGTCACCATCCCTACTGATTGTAATTCTACATTTGACTCGACTTCATTATAAGAGATTACGACCAAATCTCTAAAATAATCCTGCGTAAGTTTTTTAAAATAAGCTCTCACAATCGGAGAAGTAATGACAATCGGATTTTTTCCCATACTTTCTAGTTTTCCGACCTGCTCTTCTACAGATTTTAATATCTTTTTTGTTTTTTCCGGCTGCAAGGTCAGATAAGCCCCCTGTTCCGTCTGTTTTACCGATCCCATAATCTCCTGTTCCGTTTTCGGATCTAATGTTACTACACTAGTCGTTTCATTTGTTACAAAGAATTTGCCGGAAATTGCCCGTTTTAAGCTCTGACGAACATATTCTGTCAATACATCTGTATCTCTGGTAACAGCGGCATGATCAGCTAAGGTTTCAAATATTGTTACCAAATCTCGGATAGAAATTCCTTCGCTTAATAAATTCTGCAAAACTTTCTGCACTTCGCCGATATTTAACAGTTTTGGAATCAATTCTTCTATTAAAGTTGGATGGGTTTCTTTGATATTGTCTACCAAAGTCTGTACATCCTGTCTGGTCAGCAGCTCTGCCAAATGACTCTTTACTACCTCCGTTAAATGTGTAGCAATAATCGAAGGCGGATCGACTACTGTATAGCCAAGTGATTCGGCACGCTCCCGCTGCCCTTCTGTAATCCAAACTGCCGGAAGATGAAATGATGGTTCAAATGTCGGTATTCCAGTAATCTCTTCTTCTACAAATCCCGGATTCATCGCCATATAGTGATCAAACAGGATTTCTCCTTCACTGACTTGTACTCCCTTTATTTTGATAATATACTGATTTGGATTTAACTGAATATTGTCACGCAGTCGGATAATCGGTACAACCGCACCTAACTCCAATGCCACATGACGCCGAATCATTACAACTCGATCTAATAAATCTCCGCCCTGATTAGCATCAGCAAGCGGAATAATTCCATAACCAAACTCCAATTCAATCGGATCGACCTGCAAAAGAGAAATTACATTTTCCGGCTTTCGAATCTCGTCTGCTTCCATCTCTGCTTCCGAAACCTCTTCTTCTATTGCTTCCATTCCCTGCTGCGCCCGGATTCGGCTTCCTAAAAAAATCAGCCCTGCTCCAAACGGTACAAAAATATACCAAGAAAGCGGTGTTACAATTCCAAGAAAAGCCAACGTTCCGCCTACCATGGTCAGCACCTTTGGAATAGAAAACAGTTCACTGAAAATCTGTGTACTGACATCATCGCCTTTCGAACCTTTTGTTACAATCATACCAGAAGCCAGCGATATCAGCAAAGAAGGAATCTGGCTGACCAAACCATCACCAATGGTCAAAATAGTATAGTGATTCATTGCAGTACGGGCATCCATTCCTCTGAAAATCACTCCCATCGCAATTCCACCGATAATATTGACTACCGTAATAATCAAACCGGCTGTCGCATCTCCCTTTACATACTTCATGGCACCATCCATAGCACCAAAGAAGTTCGACTCCTGCTGCAGCTTTTCCCGGCGTTCTTTCGCCTCCATATCGTTGATTGCACCTGTATTTAAGTCTGCATCAATCGCCATCTGTTTTCCGGGCATCGCATCCAGTGTAAATCTTGCTGTTACCTCAGCTACACGCTCAGAACCTTTGTTTATTACAAAAAGCTGTATAATAATGATAATAATAAAGACAATTACACCTACCGTTAAATTTCCGCCTCCAACGAAATTACCAAATGTTTCTACTACATTTCCCGGCTCTCCTGTTGTCAGAATTAACTTTGTAGAAGCAGCATTTAAGCCAATACGGAAAATCGTTGTAAACAGCAGCAAGGTTGGAAAAGATGCCATATCCAATGCTTCCTTTGCAAACATCGCATTAAACATTACAATTAATGCTACTGATATATTAACTGCAAGCATAACGTCTAATAATTGGGATGGAATTGGAATAAGCAAAAATACAACGGCTGCCAAGACATATAATCCCAATCCAAGATCTGACTTCTTCACTTGTATGCCTCCCATACTACGGCTAAATTTTTTCTAGCCTGTTTCTACTCTGGATTGTATACTTTATTTTTTACTTTATATACAAATGCCAGTACCTCTGCCACCGCCTGATACAGTTCGGGTGGCACCATTCCTCCAATATCTACGTTGTAATACAATGCCCTTGCAAGAGGTTTATTCTCTACAATCTCCACATCATGTTCCTTTGCCGTTTCCTTAATCCGCTGTGCCAAAAAATCTTCTCCTTTTGCTACAACAATCGGAGCAGAAGCGACTTTGGAATCATATTGTATTGCAACTGCAAAATGCGTCGGGTTTGTAATCACAACATCCGCTTTTGGTACGCTCTGCATCATACGGCGCATGGATGCCTGCTGCATTTTCTTTCGAATCTGCCCTTTGATCTGTGGATCTCCCTCAGCATTCTTATATTCATCTTTTACCTCCTGTTTTGTCATCTTCATATCTTCTTTAAATTTATGCTTTTGATAAATCAAATCAGCAAAACCAATAATTAACAAAACAGCACTGATTTTTATTCCCAGATTGATAATAATAGTTCCAATCAATCCTAATGTTTCAAATAAACTCATTTGATATAATAAAAACAAATAGGAAACTTTTCCCTTTAACTCCATATAAGTTAATGCGGTAATTACAGTAATAATTGCAATGGATTTTAACAGTTCTACAATCGTTCTTGTAGAAAAAATCCGTTTAAATCCGCTAATCGGATTTAATTTATTAAATTTTGGCATCAATGGTTTGGTTGTCACTTTCCACTTGACCTGCACCAAATCGGTTACAAAAGCCACTACCACGGCAATCGCCAAAGTCGGCAGAAGGATCAAAAGAATTTTTCCCATAACCAGCCGAAGAAGATTTCCAATAAAACCAATATTAAAATTCAAACACTGATCTGCCACGATATCAGGAATTCTTCCATATATCATATAAAAGCTTTCTAACAGCCCGCCGCCTATATAGGTAAGAAACACTTTTAAAACCAAAAATAAGGAAAACAGCATAATAAAATTTCCTAAATCCTTACTTTTGCTTACTTGTCCTTCTTTTCTTGCATCCTCCAGCTTTTTCGGAGTGGCCTCTTCTGTCTTTTCTCCGCCGGGCCCATCTTTTGCAAAGAACTGGAGCTGATATCTTAATAAGTAGCCTCCCTCTCTCACTATTCCATCATCCCCTTAATTATACTAATCACCATTGCCTGCATATTTTCAAAAACATAATCTGCCATAGACGGCAAAAGTCCTGCTGTCAAAAAGATAATACCCAATCCTGCTAACACCTTAATCTGCATACCCACTGCCATCATATTCATCTGCGGTGCTACCTTCGATAAAATACCAAGAATAATACTAATAATCAATGTCGCTGCAAATACCGGCAGTACCAAACGAAATCCGATGGAAAAATAAGAAGAAAAAAACTCTAATACCCGATCGTGGGTATCTCCCATATGAATCCCTCCAATCGGAATAACCTGAAAGGAATCTGCCAATGCCTTCAGCAAAAAATGATGCATATCCGTTACTACTAACATCATCAATATCAGATAGTTATATAACCCGCCAGTTAAACTTGCCTGTGTCCGAGTAGTCGGATCAAAAATCGTTGCCATCGACATACCAATTTCCATATCAATAATACGCCCTGTAAATTGAAGTGCTAAAATGGATACATTTGCCGACAGACCAATCAAAATACCTGCCGTACTTTCCTTTATGATAAGAAATGCATATTCTATTGCATTAGAATATGCCGGTATGGTAAGTGGCACTGCCATTTGAATCAATATGGATAGAAAAATGCCAAGCCCCACCTTAAACCGCATCGGCGTATTACTGGTACTAAAAAATGGAGCTGTCACCATAAAGGATGTAATTCTTATAATTATTAATAAAAACGCCTCAAAATCTGCTACGGTAAGACCTGTATTTATCTCCATTGTATAAACGCTCCAAAGTTACCCCAAAGCTGTTCCATAAGGGCAACAATATTATTTAAAATCCAGTTCCCAAAAATAAGAATTCCTACAAACACACATAGAAGCTTCGGAACAAAAGTCAGCGTCTGTTCTTGTATGGAAGTCACTGTCTGAAAAATACTGATAATCAATCCAATCACCAGTGAAATCAAAAGCAGCGGTGCAGCACACTCAATAATTACAAATAATGTTTGCTGTGTAATCTCAATTATGGTTTCTTCTGTCAAGACAGCTCATCTCCATTTCTATTTTCAATATACTTGTCCGAAAATAACCGTTTCCTGCTTCTGCTCCTGCTCAATAGGTTCGAACAAAAGTATTCATCAAATTTACAATAATCAGATTCCACCCATCTGCCAATACAAAAAGTAAAATTTTAAACGGCATGGAAATCGTAGTCGGCGGCAGCATCATCATACCCATTGACATCAGAGTGGAAGATACCACCATATCAATAACAAGGAATGGAATATAGATGACAAAGCCAATGATAAATGCAGCTCTTAATTCACTTAGCATAAAACTGCACACTACAACCGGAAGAGAATAATTCATTTGATCTTCCTCCACTTCCATCTGACCGATTTCTAACATCGTATTCAGATCTCTATCGGCAGTCTGGGCAAGCATAAATTTTTTCAGCGGATCAACTCCCAGTTTTAATGCTTCTTCTACAGTAACCGTCCCTTCGGAAAGCGGCTGAATTGCATTGGTATTGATTTCTGAAAAAACCGGTGCCATAATAAAAAAAGTTAAAAATAACGACAACCCAACTAAAATCTGATTCGGCGGTGCTGTCTGTGTTCCAATCGCCGCTCTGGTAAAATGCAGTACAATTAAAATTCTGGTAAAAGAAGTCAGCATAATCAAAATCGATGGTGCCAACGAAATAATTGTCAATACCAAAATAATCTGTACACTTCCCGTCAAACCCTCATTATCTCCATTCGTAGTAATTGAGAATCCAAAAGTAGGAGCTGCACTTTCCGTATCACCTTGCGTTGTTGTCGTTGTTACTGTGGAGGAAGCTGCATAAATAGTTGTTCCTGTCAGACCGCATAACAGCCATAATAAGCTGAATACAATCAGAACTTTATGAAATTCTGTTTTTTTCTTATTTTTTCTCGCTCTCTTTTTCATACTGACTTTCCTTCACTTCTTGCGGTTTCTGTTCCTTTAAAGACTCCTGATTTGTTGGCTTTGGCTGATTTTCAGTTTTTTGTCTATTCCATGGAGTCTGATTTAAAAACTGTGATAATACCTCTTTAAAATCAAGTTTTTCCTCCTGCGGCAGAATTTCAAAATTTAGCTGCTCTTTTTCTATTGTAGTCAGCATGGTTACGCTGTCTTTACATACAGCAATTACCAAATAAACCTCGCCAATCTGCAAAAGCTGCAGATATTTCGTCTGTGAAATCCGCATTGTTTCTAAAATCCGAATATTTCCCTGCGACATCTGTGATTTCTGATAACCCGCTATAAAGCGGGTCACCAGATAAGTAACTGCCAATACTACACAAAAGAGAAGCAGCACAGTCAGACTTTCTGCTATCCGATTTACAGAGCTTATGCTTGCAGTGCTCACGTTTTAACCCACGGCTTTCTTCACAGCTTCTAATACCCTGTCCTTATCGAATGGTTTTACAATAAAGTCTTTTGCACCTGACTGGATCGCCTCAATAACCATTGCCTGCTGTCCCATTGCAGAACACATAATCACGGTTGCACCCGGATCTGCCTGCTTAATTTTTTTTAGTGCCTGAATTCCATCCATCTCCGGCATAGTAATATCCATCATAACTAAATCCGGCTTTAATTCCAAATAACGCTCTACTGCTTTTGCACCATTTTCTGCTTCTCCTGCAACAGTATATCCATTCTTGGTTAGAATGTCCTTAATCATCATTCTCATAAATGCTGCATCATCACAAATTAAAATATTCTTTCCCATTTCTTTTCTCTCCTATCTATGATACTATGGTTTCTACTTGAAAATTTCTGTTACTCTGATTGCAAAATTTTCTTCGATAACTACAACTTCTCCTTTCGCTACATATTTCCCATTTACCAATACATCGATCGGTTCACCTGCAATCTTATTTAATTCAATAATACTGCCCGGCGCAAACTCTAATATATCTTTAATTGATCGAGTGGTCTTTCCTAATTCCACAGTAATTTCCAACGGAACATCCATAATCAGATCAATATTCTCCTGCATCTGTGCCGGAGAGATTGGATTAATAAATGGCTGGAACTGTGCCTGCTGTACATTTGCCGGTTCTTGCTGCATACCATACGGCATCTGGTACGGCATTCCATATGACATTCCCATGCCCATACCCATCTGCGGATTCATTCCCATCTGCGATGGATCCATTTGCGGCATGCCCATACCCATCTGTGGATTCATATTCATCTGCGGCATACCCATGCCCATACCCATCTGCGGGTTCATATTCATCTGTGGATTCATTCCCATACCCATCTGCGGATTCATTCCCATCTGCGATGGATCTGGATTCATCTGCGGCATACCCATGCCCATACCCATTTGCTGATTTCCGTTCATCTGAGGCATCTGAGAATTTCCAATCTCAGGCTGTGCCGGAGTCGGTGCAGGGGCTGGTTCTGGAGTTTTTGCTGTATCCTCTCCCGGATCCGAAAACATACGATAGAGTTTTGATGCAAAATCAATCGGATAAAGCTGCATAATTTCACTGTTTACCAAATCACCGATTGTCAGTTTAAAAGAAACTTTAATAAACTCCGGCATAACAAAATTTGGATCTAAATCCAAATCAGAATCGAAACTAATCACTTTTGCAACCGGAGGCAAAATATCAATCTTTCGATTAATCATAGTTGACAAAGAAGTAGAGGAACTTCCCATCATCTGATTCATCGCTTCACTAATTGCACTAAGGTGAAGCTCATTAATCTCTGTATCAACAATATTTTTTCCGTCACCACCCATCATCAAATCCGTAATGATCAGTACATCCTGTTCTTTTAAAACTAAAATATTATTTCCGTCTAACCCTTCCTTATAGCCAAGCTGAAGCGCTACACATGGTCTGGTCTGAAAGTCCTTTGCCAGATCACTCCATACACTATAAGAAACAGTTGGGGTTGTAATATTTACCGACTGTCCTACCAATGCATTTAAAGTAGTGGCAGCCGTCCCCATCGAAATATTTGAGATCTCCCCAATCGCATCCTTTTCTATATCAGAAAGGACATCTCCCACTAAAGGGGCATTGAGTCCCACTGCTTCCCCATTACCGGAACTGGCTGGTTCTCCTGATGCTGGCTCATCATCCATATTTGAAAATAAGGCATTGATTTCTTCCTGTGATAACATTCCATCCATTGGTTTTTATTACTCCTCTCTGATTATTGATGTGACACGAACAGCATACTTGTCGGATGCTGAGCCGGGGAGTGCCTTGAACTTCTTTATACGTCCGACATATACATCTAACTCATCATCGATTTTCGTATTCAGCTTAATTATATCACCTTTTTGTAAATTTACAAAGTCATTTACAGAAATTGTACTTCTTCCTAATTCTGTTACTACCGGAATAGCCGTCTTCTTTAACATTCCCTCTAATGCTATCTCATATGAAGGGTCTTTCTCGGACAAAGTAGAAAACCAGAATCTGGTATTTAACTTATCCATAATCGGCTCCATTGTGATATAAGGCAGACATACTGTCATCAAACCCTCCACATCACCTACTTTTATATTAATCGAAACAATTGCTATCATCTCACTTGGCGAGATAAACTGGGCAAATTGTGTATTGGTTTCTATTCGTTCCAATCTTGGTTCTACCGACAATACGTTCTTCCACGGTTCTCGCAAAAGATTAACACAGTTTGCAAAAATTCTTTCGATAATTGCCAGCTCAATTTCAGAAAATTCTCTTGTAATATCTAATGTAGTTCCTGCCCCTCCTAACATTCTGTCCACTATAGCAAATCCAAGCTGCGGTGCCCATTCGATAATAATATTTCCCTTCAACGGAGAAAAGTTTACTACTCCTAACAAAACCGGATTTGACAAAGCATTCATAAACTCAGAATAAATAACCGCCTCTGAATTCATGACTTCTACCTGAACATTCTTTCTTAGATAACCGGGCAGGTTTGTCGATAAAAGTCTTCCATAATGCTCAAAGATATTGACCAATGTACGCAAATGATCTTTGGAAAACTTAGACGGTCTGGCAAAGTCATATACTGTTACCTTTTTTTCTGCCGAATCCTGAAGCTCATCGGCATCAAATTCTCCAGAATTTAACTGTTTCAGCAGGGCATCAATTTCGCTCTGCGATAAAATATCGCCCATGTATCCTCACCTCTCATTCTCTCCCTTCCATACGTTCCATCCTATCAAATCAAACCATTTACTGAATCAACAGTTCACTGAACCGTACATCATAGATAAAATCTGAGTGATACAAGGTATGCAATGCATCTAAAATTGCCTGACAAATTGCGTCTTCATATGCCGGATCTTTTGCCTGAGTAACTGTATACTCCGCAAATACTTTTCTTATTGTATTCTTAATCAAACTGGTACGTTCTGTTAATTTTTCTTCTGTACCATAGGTTTCATAGTCCTCATGCTTACTGTCCATTACAAGGACAATGCTTGCTACTGCATAATGATCTTTATCGCCCGGAGTCTGTGCTAACGGAATCGTCATGGAATTTTCCAAATCATAAGTAACAAGATTATCAATATCTACATTTTTTTCTGCAGAAGCTCCATAGGAATTCTCCAGTTCGAGATCAATTGCTGTGCAAATCTGTCCTACCAAATTATTCATCTTATTCATTGTCGGAACAATCGCAAATATCAACACCAATAATAATGCAATATTTACTACACTAAGTGCCAATGATATGATATTCAAAAAACTTTTCTTCATAGCTTCTCCCATCTGTTTCCATTTACTTTTCGTTTAATACATCTCGGTAGATCCGAATTTCTACACGACGATTCTGTGCCCTTCCTTCTGGAGTATCATTTGTTGCAACTGGATCATATTCTCCTCTGCCGGATGCCTGAATATTAGCAGGAGAGATTCCTTTATTATCTCTTAAAAACCCTGCAACAGAATTTGCCCGGAAAAAGGATAGTTCCATATTGTCAGCATATCTGGAAGAAGCGGCAACCGGAACGGTATCGGTATGTCCAATTACTTCAATTAAATTTTTGTCATACTCCAAAAGAACCTCCCCAATCTTTTCCAGATAAACCTTTGACTCATCTTTAATCTCTACTCTTCCAGAATCAAACAGCAATGCTCCATTCATCTGAAGGACAACATACTGAGAAGTAAAGTCAATCTCAATCTCATCCGTTACCTCCTTGTCCAAAGCCTGTTCTAATTCCTCCTGAATCGCTTCTGCCATTTGCTCCGACTCGATCAGTTCCTCTCGTTCAATCATTTCCTTAAACGACTCGATCTTTTCCATCTGTGTTCCATTATCCTGTGCTCCCATTGTATTAAAGTATTCACTTAGTTCGTTGAGCTGGCTTACTCCGTTCGATACCAGAATACCATCTCCTATTGCGGCTGCCCCTTTTGGCAAAACACTAAAGGTGGACTGAAAAGAAGCGGCAACCTGTTCAAACTTATCCTTTTCTACAGTAGACATCGAGAACAAAAGAACAAAGAAACATAAAAGCAGATTCATTAAATCACTAAAGGTATTCATCCACGCTGCAGGTGGTCTTGGGCCTTCTGGCTCTTTTTTCTGTTTTGCCATTTTTATTCTCTTCCTCCTTCCTCTGGTGAAAGTGTATTTCTCTTATCTGGTGCAAGGAAGGACTTCAGCTTTTCTTCAATAACACGTGGATTCTCTCCTGCCTGTATGGAAAGAAGCCCTTCGATTGTAATACTCTTTGCCACAACTTCTGCTGCATTATCTGCTTTTAACTTTGTAGAAATCGGAATACAGATCCAGTTTGCAAGCAGAGAACCATATAATGTTGTAATCAGTGCAACCGCCATATTTGGTCCGATAGAAGATGGATCGTCTAAAAGTTTTAACATGTTGATCAAACCAATCAGCGTACCGATCATACCCCATGCAGGACCCATAGATCCTAAGTTATCCCAAAAGGAAATATTGGCGTTATGGCGATCTTCAATACAGGTTAATTCTGTTTCCATAATCCCTCTTACTAATTCAGGATCCGTACCATCTACAATTAAAAGGATTCCTTTTTTCAGAAATGGATCTTCCAAATTGTTTGCGGCTTCTTCCAATGCTAAAAGACCTTCCTTTCTTGCTACATTGGATAAATCAATAATGCTTTTGATAATTTCGCCTTCTTCAAATTTTACACCTTTAATTGCGATGACAATACTTTTTAAACCGCTTATGTATCCTTGCAGTGTACTTGATTCCAAAATACATGCAAATGATCCGCCAAATGTAACCAGTGCTGATGTAAAATCCTTAAAATTTCCCAGTGCTGCCGGTCCCTGATCTCCACTTATAATACCAACGATTACAAACACCGCACACAACACCATACCTAATACTGTAGCTATATCCATATCCTTTCCACCTGCCTATTTTCTTTTTTGTTTTTTCGTTCTTTATCTATCTTTATCGTTTCCGGATTATTTTCCTTTTTCCGACAAGAGTATTTGACCCAAATCTGCATAACATTCCTTTTTATATAATATTACTAAATTTCTGACCTCTTGTCTACTTTCTTTCACAATTATTTTTCTTCCGGTGCTTAGTGAGATTACCGTGTCTGGTGTTTCTTCTACTGATTCGATTAAATCTGCGTTGATGGTTATTTTCTCTTCGTTGAATTTCGTTACCTCTATCATCTTTTTATCCCCGTTTTCAGTTAGCCATGCGCTGGTTTGCTGGTTGATTGTATAGTTTTTTGGTTGTTGTTTGATTGTGGTTTCGGGCTTTCTTTTGGTTGGTACGGAAAGCCTTTTTGGATAGAAATAATTGATTATTTTCATAGATGGATACCCCCCATAGTACTAATTTATCAGAATAGGGTGGCAGATTCTACCACCCTGCACTGATTGGTTTTGTAAATGGATTATTGTGTTTGCGGGCTTTCACCGGGCATATAAATCCTTGCTGGACATATAAACCCTCGCCGGACGCATGAATCCCCAGAGAGGTCTGCTCCGAGCCCGCTCTCGCTTAGCATTTCCTCGTAGCGGACACTAAGGTGCTAAAATACAGCACCTAAGTGCCAACGGGAAATGATGACCCTACGCAGACCTCTCTGGGGATTCATGCTGTTTACTTGGCAGGGGCATGGCTTTTGTCTTCTACCTTATTTTATATTCTATATTACAGTTTTAATATTTAAAATTTTAACGTTTCAGATTAATCAGTTCTTCTAACATGGTATCAGATGTTGTGATGATTCTTGAGTTTGCTTGAAAACCTCTTTGCGTGGTAATCATTTCTGTAAATTCATATGCTAAATCTACATTTGACATTTCCAATACACCTGTAGTCATGCTGTCACCGTTAGCGGTGATATCTTTGCCAATGCCGTCAAAGGAACCGGAGTTCATCGTTGCACCGAATAAGTTGTTTCCTAATTTTTCCAGACCTGCTGGGTTGGCAAATGAGGTTACTGCAATTTGTCCTAATGTTATAATGTCACCATTGGTATAGTTTCCTACTACTTTTCCATCATCACTGATTGCAAGGGAAGATAACGTTCCTGCTGCTTTTCCTGCACCAAGTCCGTTTGAATCACCACGTTTGCTTTCAATCGTAGACGTTGTAGCCTGTGTACCATAATTGGTTAATTGTGCAAAATCTATCGTAATTTTTTGTGACTTTAATGCTAGTGGCAATGTTGCTGGATCAACTTCAGTTTTATCTTTATTCCAGCCTCCCTCCATACATTTAGATATATCTGGGATCTCAATTTCAAAATTACCTGTATATGTCCCATTAACAGCCTCTGGAGCTTCTGGTGTTAATCCTTGAGTAGTAATATCTCCTTTAAGAGAAAAAATCTGCCCCGGAGCTATTCTAACTGTTGTTTTATCAGAATCTCGTTCTGTTACAATTGTATCAGTTGTATTATTAAATCTCATAGTATTAAGTGCTTTATTATCATTAAGATATTGATATACTTTTGTCTTATTAGCATCTTCTACTTCCTGAGCTTGAGAAACAACATCACCATTTTGATCAGTTATAGAGTATAAGAATGTCGCATAATAATCTCCATTTGTTCCATCTTGTAGCTTCTTTATATGAAATGTTGCATTATACAAATATCCTTGAGAGTCATAAAATTCTGCTGTAAATGGAACATAACAATCTTTTGGATTGGAAAGTCCAAATTGATCATCTTTTTGATTCAAATTTCCAAAAATATTGGAATTTGTTGTTTTGGCTGGAGAAGCGGAGGATTTATCTCCACCCATTACTTTTAAAGCAGTCACTCGGCTTTTTACGATTTCTCCAGCATCATTGACCTGCCAGCCCATTACGGTCATACCTGAGCCGTTTACTAAGTTTCCGGCTTCGTCTACATTAAAGTTTCCGGCTTTTGTAAAATAGTTGCTTTGACCGTCGCTTACGATAAAGAACTCATCACCGTTTATCATTACGTCGAATGGGTTGTCGGTTGCCTGCATACCGCCTTGTTTACTTACGTTGGTGGCGATTGTGCCTAGGGTTGAACCAATACCGATCTGTTTTGCGTTTGTACCGCCTTTTCCGGTTTCTGCGTTTGGTCCACTGGCTGCCTGAACGGTTTGATAGAATACATCTGTGAATGTTACGTTTTGGGTTTTATAGCCTACTGTGTTGACATTGGCAATATTGTTGCCGATTACGTCCATTTTACTCTGGTGGGTTCTTAAGCCTGCTACACCAGAAAACATTGATCTCATCATAACGATTGACCTCCTTATTTTGCTGTCTGTTTTGTTTCTTCTGTCATTCCGAAACAATCTGCTTCCATTTTAAGGTCCAGCTAGATAATGACAGCACCATCAATATTTGTAATTACTGTATCGCTTTCCTCTCTGTTCATTGCCGTGACTACTATATTATTCTTAATATTTACAATAAATGCATAATCATCTACCATTACCAGAGATTCTTTGATTCCTTTTGCCTTCGCCTTCTCCGTTCCGTCGTAAAGACGCTGCATCTGATTTTCCGACAGACAAATCTTTCTTTCTGCTAGTCGGTTATCTGCATGTTTCGAAAATTTTAGTTCGCATGTATTTGGCTCTGCGGCTTTTTGCTTGCTTTTTAAAATTTCCTGAAAGGAAAGATTTCCTTCCCTGTTCTCTTCCTTCTTTGCAGTTTTGGGATTCAGATACTGTTCTGAAAATTGCTGTATGGTAGAGAAGTTTTGCTGTTGGATTTTCATATTCAAGCTCATCTCTCCCTGTCTATTTTATTGTTTGTATTATTTTATTCAGAACTTAATTGCTGTTTTCTGTGGTTTCTGTTTTATTTGTTTCTTCTTCTGTGTTTTCTTCTTTATCTGAGGTGGTGTTTTCTTTGATCTGTTTGCAAAGTTCTTTTAATTCTTCCATGGCTGATGCACTGTCTTTGGATTTATCCAAAATATTCTGCAATAATTTTACTACGTCATCTGTCGTGGCTTTTCCTCCTGTACCGGATTCTGACAGGGTTTTAATGTAATCATTCGATACTACGGAGTCTAACTGATCGTAGGAATACATTTTTTTATCCATACTGATATAGGCTTTTCCGCCTGACAGTGTGATATAGTCTACTACTCCAGCTTTTAATTTTGGGTTTCCTGAACCTCCTTCTTTTACATCGTTTTCATCTACAATTACGTATTGCCCTACTAATTGAAAAGCCTGTGAGTTTTCCATGGTCTGACCCATATTTTGCATTGCCTCTAATGCAGAAAACTGTGCCATCTGTGCAATCCATTCCGTGTCGGAACTTGGATTTAACGGGTCTTGATACTGCATTTGAGTAATTAATAGAGTTAAAAATGCATCTTTTCCTAACTCGGTCGTTCCAATTTTCTTTTCGGTGGTATTATCTGCTGTGCTTTTATTGACCCATTTACCATCTGCATCTAAATCTGCCCATTTAAAATCTTCTACACTTGTACTTGCCATCTTTTTTCCTCCTTCCTATCAGATTATGCACTATAATCAATACGATTTCCGTTTGCCATCATAATTTCCCTTGCAATCTGTTCTGCCGAGGTTAATTCTCCCTCTTCTGCATCCATTACATCAAAACGAAATCTTCTTTGATTGTCCTGTTTGGTCTGCTGATTGTTGTTTTCTGCCTGACCGTCTAAATTTTGATCAAAACTTCTTGCTCCTACGGAAACTTCTACCGCATCTACTTTCACACCCTGATGCTCTAATGTTTCTTTTAAGGTAGAAAGCTGTGCTTCTAACATCTCTTTTGCCTCTAAGGTTTCTGTTGCAATCTGGGCTGTAACTACACCATTTTTTGCAGCTACCTGAAGGTTAATTTTCCCTAAATGTTCCGGGTTTAACTGCATCTCAAAGGATGTATTATCCGCTTTTACAGTCAGCTTAATTTCTTCCACTACCTGACGAATCACATCTTTTGCATCAATCTCCGGCATCTTTTCATTTACCACATCCTCTAATTGAGAAAGAATTTGTGCAGAAAAATTCTGCGGCTCTCCACTTAAATTCTTTTCCTGCTTTCCACTGTTTTTCTCTGTAGATGAAACAGATACGATTTCTTCTTGCTCTGTCTGCACAGTCTGCTGATTCGGATCGATGATAGTTTCTTTTTCCGCCATTTCCTTCTGTCCATTATTTTCCTGCCCTACCATCACTCCCGTCTGTTCCTGTGCCGCCTTTTCTGTATGCGTGCTGGCTTCCTTCAATACCGTAAGCACCTGATTCAAATCCATTCCGGCATTTTCCAAATCCTTTGAAACCTCCGCAAACTTATCCTGTACCGACTTTATCAGATCTGTCACTTCTGGATGAAACAACAATTCCGTGCGATCCTCTACTCCTAACAGCTCCGCTGCCAGCTTTGTCAACATCTCTGGATCACTTAAATCCTCCTCCGTCAGTCCCAGTTTCTCCATTGCAGCCGCAAATTCCTCTTCTGTTACACCAAACACATCCATAAATTGCTGTTTCACCTCTGCCACTACTGTCTGCAAAGTAGCCATTACATCTTCTGTCGGAGCTGTCATCTCTTCCGATTCCGTTTGCACAGTATCCTTCTTCCCTGAAGAATCCAACCGCTCCAATGCCCCTTTCACTGCCTTCTGCTTCCCAGTCGGACTTTGCTGTCTAACAGTTTCTGCTTTCGACGTCTGATTCATCGACTTCGTTGCCATCTGCATTGTCGCTCCAAAATCAGCTTTCCCTTTTGGGGCTCGCTCAAATGTAACGACCGGTCGAAAATTTAACTGACTCGCCAAATTTTCTGTCTTCATTTCAATTCCTCCTTTCATAAACTCCTGAGAATAAAAACCTACCCCTCAACACCACAAACTTCCGACACAACTACCCTTCCGTCTAGAATACACAGCCAGAAACCAAAGGGAGGTCTGCAGAGGGTCATCATTTCCCGTCGGCACTTAGGTGCTGTACTTTAGCACCTTACGTGTCCGCTACGAGGAAATGCTAAGCGAAAGCGAGCCCGGTGCAGACCTCCCTTTGGCTTCTGGCGTCCGGCTCGGTTCTCCGCATCTGGTTGATTCGCCATCCGCTTTTTATTCTCAAGCGAAAACATAATTATTATATTTTAAGGTGCTAAAAGCTGTGTCAGTTTTGCAGCAAAAACTGCATCCCTAGTAGCAATCGCACTTAAAATAGCACTTCTAGCGTCTACTTTCAGACTTCTCAATATTTTTACAACAGTATCCACATCTCCCGTCATTTCTACCATAATCGCCGCAGCCTCTGCCGCTTCCATCTCTTCAAATGTAGATACATACTCATCATCTAACTTTAACTGCTCAAACCGCTCCATTACCTGACTATAAATCCGCTCTGCGGTTTCCGAATCCATATTTTCATACCATTGCTGGAAACTTTCCATCATTCCAGCACCATTTCCCAATACCACTTCCTGATAATATCTATCCTTCTCCTCTTGGAAAGCACGCTGATTTTCTTCAAACACCTGCAGCCGTTCCACAGATGCTCTTAACTCATCAATCTGCGATTCTTGTTCCACATTTTCTTCCTGATAGCCCTGAATCTGAAGTTCTAACTCTTTTATGTAATCAATTGCCTCCGAAAGATTTTGATATGGAAGATTATCCTCCTCTACCAATTCCTGATCGGTCGGACCTGGCAAAATCAAATTAATAATCGGAACATCCTTAAAAATCGGACGCATCACCTTGGAACCAAAGCCGTTTACATCCAACTTTACCATTACACAGAATATGGTCAGCCATACCAGAATCGTCAGTATTGCGAAAATAATTGTGATTAATTTATTGTCGGATTTTTCTTCCGATTCCATTACATCTTTCCCTTTTTTTTGGTTCTTTGGTTTTTTCGGCATTGCTTCTCCCCTTCTCTATATCTATAAAATTTATTTCATAAAATCTATTACTGATGATTAAAACGGAAACTTACAAGCTCATCAATCTCTTTCATCTCTTCCGCTGACAATTCCTTTTTATAGCGATCAAATGCATGATCCCGTAACTTTTCCTGTGTTTTTCTCTCTATCATAAGTCCTGACAGCTTTTCTCTTGCCGCCTCTACCTCATGCTCTGCCATTGCAACCACTCGCTTCTGTCTTCGAATCTGGTCTTCCATAAAACGGATTCCTGCTTTGGTAATGGCGATTTCTCTAAAGTCCAGCTTGTCAAGCATCCTATCTTTCAATTCCTGCTCATATGCCGCCTTTTGCAGCTTCATCTGCTCTTCTCTCTCGACTTCTTCCTGATGCTTTGCTACAGCAAGAGCAAATTCACTCTTTGCCTGATCCTCCAAACGGTATTTTACATTTAGAATACTCTGCATACTATATCGAAATTTTTTCATTTTTTTAGATTACTCCTCAAAAATTGCTTTTAGCTGTACCAGCACTTCCTCAAACGTATATTTTTCATTTACATCCTGCATTAAAAATTCATTTACTGCATCAATTTTTTCTATCGCATAATCAATATTTTTATTTGAACCAGACTTATATGCTCCAATATTAATCAAATCTTCTGCATCGCTGTAAGTTGCCATTACATTTTTCAATTTTCCGGCAAGTTTTTTATGATCCGAGCCAGCTACTTGACTCATTACTCTAGAGATACTCTGCATTACATCAATCGCCGGATAATGATTTTTATGGGCAAGTCCTCTTGACAACATAATATGCCCATCTAAAATGCTTCGTGCCGTATCAGTAATCGGTTCATTAAAATCATCTCCATCTACCAATACCGTATATAGACCTGTAATCGATCCAGTAGATGAATTTCCAGCACGCTCTAATAATTTTGGCATTTCACTATAAACACTTGGCGGATATCCACGGGAAACCGGCGGTTCTCCAGAAGCAAGCCCAATCTCTCTTTGTGCCATTGAAAAACGAGTAAGCGAATCCATCATAAGAAGTACGTCTTTTCCCTGATCTCGAAAATACTCTGCCATCGCCGTAGCTGTCTTGGCTGCTTTTTTACGAATCAGTGCCGGTTTATCGGATGTTGCCACAATCACAATACTGCGTTTCATACCCTCTTCGCCCAAATCCCGCTCAATAAACTCCCGCACCTCACGTCCTCGTTCTCCAATCAGAGCAATAATATTGATATCTGCCTTTGTATTTCGTGCAAACATCCCAAGAAGTGTACTTTTTCCTACTCCGCTTCCTGCAAAGATACCAATACGCTGCCCCTTTCCAACCGTAACCAGTCCATCTACCGCTTTTACACCAAGCGGAAGTACCTCGGAAATAATCTCTCTTGCCATTGGATCGGGCGGATCTGCCTCTACCGAATAATACTCAGAAGTTGAAATCACCTCTCCGTCCAATTTATTTCCCAATCCATCCAGAACCTGCCCTAACATCTGTTCTCCAACCGGAACTCGCAAAGGCTCTCCGGTATTCTCTACAATCGCCCCCGGACCGATTCCTTCCACATTTCCATACGGCATCAACAGCACTTTTCTGTCCTGAAATCCAACCACTTCTGCATATACCTGCTGATTTGGATTGTCATGAGAAGTAATGACACACAGATCATTTAAACTGGCATCAGGACCTAAAGATTCAATCGTAAGTCCAACTAATTTTACCACTCTTCCCAATTTTTTGATATAGCTTTTTTCTCCCAGTTTTCTATACTTTTCCAAATCTATACTCAGACTGCCAACCACTGTTCTCACCGCCTTGTGTTATCTTTGTGTTATTTTTCCTTTAAAACAGTCCCGTTAAGAGGATAAAATCCGAATATCCCGAATTAAATTTTCCAGTTGTACATCCAAACTGCAGTCAAATACACCACCGTCTGTTTCAATCAAACACTGATTACGTACCAGTGCAGCATCTTTTACTATATCTATTTCACTGCTCGACGGTACTCTTTCTAACAGCATCTCTTTATGTTCTGCCACAAAAGGATAATCTTCTTTGGATACTCGAACCAAAAACTGCCGGCTGCTCTCAATCCGCATAAAAGCATGATCCACCAGATGGAGCATCATCTCCCGTTTATCCTCTGCAAGTACATATGTCACCTTTTGAAATACTTCTAAAATTGTATCCACCAATTTTGGTTCTAACTGTTTTAGCCTCTGTTCATAATCCTGTTCTAATTCCATCTGTTCCTGCATCAAAGATGCTTTGATTCCGTCTATTTCCTGCTGTGCCTGTGCGATTCCATCCTGATAACCCTCTGCCTTGCCCTGTTCATAAGCCTGCTGTTTTAGCTGCTCACCTTCTACTCTTGCCTGTTTTAAAAGCCGATCCGTTTCCTGCCTTGCTGATTCTGCCTGTTCTCTGGCATACTGAAGAAGCTGTGACGACTCCTCTCTTGCCTTTTCTAATTCTTCTTCAGGAGTAACCAGTTCTTCTACTACTTCTGCATTTAATCCGGCAATAAACTCTCCGTTTCCGCCTCCATTTTGCAGGGAAATCCTTATTGCTTTTAATTTTTCCTGTATCAATTCATTATAATCAATAACCCTTTTCTCTTCGTTGCCTTTTACAAAATTGGCTTTTAATAAATTAGACAATCAGTTCGTCACCTCCGTCACCACGGGCGATTACAATTTCTCCTGCATCCTCTAACTTACGAATCACATTTACAATCTTCTGCTGTGCTTCTTCTACATCTTTCATACGGACAGGACCCATAAATTCCATATCTTCCTGAATCATCGTAGCCAGACGCTTTGATAAGTTATTAAAAATTACATTTCTTACTTCTTCATTTGCACTCTTTAAAGCAATTCCTAAATCAGCATTATCCACATCACGCAGCACACGCTGAATCGTTCTGTCGTCCAAAGAAAGGATATCTTCGAATACGAACATCTTTCTGCGGATCTCGTCTGCCAATTCTGGTTCTTCTAGTTCCAGACTTTCCATAATATGCTTTTCTGTGCCTCGATCTACTGTATTTAAAATATCTACAATGGCATTGACACCGCCGACCACCGTGTAATCCTGATTGACCAAAGATGCTAACTTTCTCTCCAACACACGTTCTACCTCCTTGATAACATCTGGTGAAGTTCGATCCATTGTTGCAATACGCTTTGCTACATCTGCCTGCTTCTCAAGCGGAAGAGCTGCTACAATCTGCGCTGCCTGCCCTGCCGGCAGATATGATAAAATCAAAGCAATCGTCTGCGGATGCTCATCCTGAATAAAGTTCAAAAGCTGGCTTGCTTCCGTCTTACGGATAAATTCAAATGGGCGCACCTGCAAAGAAGAAGTCAGTTTACTAATTACCATCATTGCCTTTTCAGAACCAAGTGCCTTTTCCAACAGATCCTTTGCATAGTTAATACCACCCTCTGCAATATACTGCTGAGCCAAACAGACTTCATAAAACTCATTGATTACATCTTCCTTTATCTTTGGTGATACGCTTCTGGTATTTGCAATTTCCAGTGTAAGCTGTTCAATTTCATCTTCTTTTAAATGCTTAAATATCGTAGCCGATTTTTCCGGTCCTAAAGAAATCAGCAAAATCGCCGCTTTCTGTACGCCGCTTAAACTCTCATTATCTTTATCTGCCATAATTTACTCCCTCGATTTCTGTTCCTTAATCCCATCCACTGTCTAACCAGTTCCGCAAAAGCAGTGCAACGGCATCCGGGTTTTCGTCCACAAACTTTTCGATTGCTCTTCTTGCTTCTGATTTGTCCTGAAGGTCAATATCTTCAAGCGGCGGCTCAGTCGTTGCAGACAGCAAATCTTCCACTGATAATTCTGGCTCGGTTTCCACCACTTCTTCTTTTCTGGTACTTCTCCAAACCACAAAGGCAAGCAGCAGTACAATCAATAAAAATACAATAATCTGCAGATAGTTGCTGATATCAAATGCTTCCTCTTCTTCTGTCCGTACATAAAACGGTTCGGTATAAGCAATAATCGTAATCCGATCTTCTGCAATACCAGTTGCATTGGATACCATTGTATAGAGATCCGGACTTACCGTTGCCACTTCCGGCTCACTATGAAATGCCTGATACTCCTCATAGGTCGTTTCTTCTAAAAGTCCCAAAATTCGAAGTGTTTCTTCGTCATAAATCCGATATTTCCGAAGTGCAATCGAAATACTAGAACCTGCTAGATCCACTACACCACTCGCTCCTTTGACTTCCTTAATCGACTCATCAAGTGCATACGCTATCTGTTCTGTTCTAGAAGAACTCGTTCCGTTTGTCATCTCATACTCATATGTAGTCACATCATCCGAATCATTCGATGCCGTCCCCGGTACTCCGCCCGGACCATTCTGATTTTCTGTTTCCTGAAGATAATAATCTCTAATATACCCAGTCTTTCTGTCCTCTGGAATAGAATAGTGGATATCTGTTGTTGTACTCTGACTAAAATCCACACTTAAATTTGCCGTTGTCTTAATTGTGTCAGTAATTCCAAGTGAAAGAAACAAATCTGACACCTTTCCTTCCAGCGTCTGTTCCAACTGTTCTTTTGCCGAAAGCTGACTAGAAATTACAATGCTCTGTGCATCCCCTTCCATTCCTCCGGCAAATACTACATTTGCATTAGAATCTAAAATAATAATATGATCTGTTGTTTCATTTCCGACCATATAAGCAATTGACTTTGCCAAAGATTCCCCTGCTCCCGACGGCAAACTTTCTGTCAATGTAATCGTAACATTTGCCGTTGTTTCTTCATTTTTACTTAATACAGTATAAGAGGTTTCCGGAACATAAATTTCACACGATGCCTCACTAATATAAGAAATGCTTTCAAGCATCTGTTCAATCCGGCTCTCTTTATAAATCTTTTCCTGAAGCTTTCTCTTTGATTCCGTAGTAGGAATCATCCCTTCATTTCCAAATAAATCCTCATAAGAATATCCTGACTTCGGAATATTATTCTGTGCAAGCAGTAAAGTTGCATTTGACAAATCATCTTCTGCTATGGAAAATGTCAGTGTATCATCAGACATCTCATATTTGGTAAAACCATTTTCATCAAGCAAAGTTTTTACAGCTGCAGCATCAGATGCCGTTTCTAACTTAATCAAATGTACAAAATTTGTTCTAGTTAAGGTCCATGCCAAAAGACATAGCGCAAGCACCACTACGGCTGCTACACTGATCATTATCTGCTTTTGCTTTTTTTCAAATTTATTCCAATAATCTTTTATTCTATCCAATAGTTCTTTTAGTTTATCAGGCATTGTTTCTTCTCCCTTACAGCAGCATAATCAGCCGTCTTGCAAAGCAACCCGGCTTACGATTATACTTGAATATTCATAATTTCTCGATAGGCCTCTAAGACCTTATTCTTTACTGCCACAGTATACTGAACAGCCAATTCTGATTTCGTTAATGCAGTCATCAAATCATTCGCATTATCGGAATACCCCAATGCCATCTTTAACTCTTCTGCCTCTGCTGCACTTGACAAATCATTTGTTTCTTTAATCATATCAATCGCAGACTGAAAAATTGCCTCAAATGAAGTATCACTCTTTTTCGTACTTCTCTCCAAAACCTGTGTCAAATATTCTGATCCTATCTGATTTACGGACTGAACTGTTGTTGTCATCTCTTTTCCTTCCTCGGCTTATTTGCCATCTCACAAAACCACTGGCAGAGAATCGTACTTTGACCTGTTTTTGAACTTTTATCAAATCTTTCTGCTTCACTTGTCATTTTTCACGTTTCTCTGCACAAAACTATCCCCTAACTATCAACTACCTATTTCCAACGCTTTGAGTGCCATTGCCTTTGTCGCATTGAAAGCAGTAATATTAGCCTCATAAGCACGTGACGCATCAATTAAATCCGTCATTTCTGTTACTGTATTTACATTTGGGTAATTGACATATCCGTTTTCATCCGCATCTGGATGTGACGGTTCATAAACTCTATTCATCGGTGTTTCTGTATCCTCTATAATGGAAGTTACTTTTACACCGTTTCCAATATAATTATGATTTAATTTTAACTGTGTTGTGAGTGCAGCCTGAAAAGATGTACTGTCCTTTTCCTGAAATACTACATTCCTTCTTACATATGGTGTCCCATCCTTCGTTCGGGTGGTCTTAACATTTGCTATATTCTCTGATAAAATATCCATACGAAGTCTTTGTGCCGTCATACCAGTTGCACTAATATTTAATGCCTGAAACATCGCCATGGCAATCTTCCTCCTTTTCCAATGTCTTATCCATATATACGTTTGGACCTCCCTGTCCCTGCATCTTTTTTACCAAATATTTGTTTTTTCTAAGTTGTCATCGCTGCTTTTAAACGATTAAATTCACTGTTCAATGCCCGTACCAATGCCTGATATTTAATTTGGTTAGATGCCAACTCCGCCTGCTCCGCAGCTTCGTCTACATTATTCCCGTCCAACCGATACGAATAATTAGATAAATCCGTATAGGTCTGATAAGCAAGATTTGCTAAATTTACATTTGATACCCGCTTATCCACAGAACCCAATTTTTTCAGTTCCTTTTCTAAGCTGCTTTCAAATCGAACTTCCTGCCGCTTAAACCCCGGTGTCGTTGCATTTGCCAGATTATTATTTAATACGGTATTTCTTACCCAGCTTGCATCAATCGCTTTATCCAATATATTCACATAACTATATATTCCGGAATTCAACATAAGTCCCTCCTCTTATCCTCTTTTCTTTTTCATACAGCCTGTTACACTCTGTATCCTTATAAATTTTCGTTCTTTTACGATTTTGCATAGTTCTATTATAATTTAAGTTTTCAAATCCTACAAGTAGAAATTCCTCATTTTTCTGTAATTGGTACTTATGATATAGCCATTTTGGCTATTTTTCCCATATTTGTCCACAAAGAAAATACTTACGCCGTATTATTTATCTTATCTATATTATCTCATTTTTTCATTTTTTTCAACCAAAAAACAAAAAACTTTCTCCTAATCCGTAGGAAACGATTTTCCAGAGAGGGACGCCAAATTCTGGAACGGTGGGCAGTCTGCTGTTCCGGTTTCCAAAAAGCAAGAAGTTCTAAGATTTCTGCATTTTGGTACATCCAACCAAACAGACCGGGGCGCAATTCGCCCTCACCCCCAACCAAAACAAAACTAGCATATCAAAAGATTTCACCAACCACAAAAGAATCGCTTCCCAAAAATACGGGCTAAACACGCCCCTTTTTTTGCACACCCTGCATGGAAGCAGTGTATGCAAAAAATCTTAGATTTCGAAGCAGAAACCTAAGAACTTCTAACTTTTTTCCAAAGTCACTGCAGACTGCCCACCGTTCCAGAATTTGGCTGTTTCTAGACCCCGGAACAAAAAATAAATTCCTTCTAAACTTTTTTGAAAACCTTTTTTTTATCTGAATACACGATAATCTTATAATTGTATCATAAATCTTCTATAAATAATAGTAATTTTTTTAAAAATCAGGATAAATTTACAAACTAAAATTTTTATAAAATTAAAAGTCACATACCAATCAATGATTTTATACTTTTGTAACTTTATAAGTATATCCTATTTCTATCTTTCATTCAACTTTTAGAGATAGATGTTGCCGGAAAGGGTTAGCTTTCACCGGACACCAGAGTCGATTTCCACAGAAGCCAAGACTTTCTAACCGCTCTCTGAAGTCGCAGACAAAAGACAAAAACAAACTTTCTCTTTCTATTGGTTGAATCATGGCAGAAACGATATATTATTACAGAACAAGTCTTCCGCAAAATTTAAACACAATTCTTTTTTGTTCCGGGGTCAAGAAACAGCCAGATTCGAAAACAGTGGGCAGCCTGCAGTGACTTTGGAAAAAAGTTAGAAGTTCTTGGACTTCTGTTCGAAAACCTAAGATTTTTTTCACATCCTGCTTCCATGCAGGGTGTGAAAAAAAAGGGGCGTGTTTAGCCCGGAGGATAGGAAAG
>CAJUGZ010000018.1 GCA_910585855.1 uncultured Lachnospiraceae bacterium
TTTTGCATACCCTGCATAGAAGCAGGATATGCAAAAAATTCTAGGTGTTTCCACAAAAGCCCAAGACTTTCTAACCATTCTCCGAAGTCGCTGGTAAAGGATAGGAGCAAACCGCCTCTCGCTGTTGGTTCTTTTTTTTGTTCTTTTTTTGTTCTGGAGTCAAGAAACAGCCCCAACAATTCAAAATCCTTGTATTTCAAAATCTACACAATCAAAATATTCTATTTTCTCCCAATCCCTTTTTAAAATAATTCCATCAACTTGCTCAGCCACATATAATTCATCTAAAGATAAAAAATCATATTCTCCGCTCCCATCTTTATAGCCGCATCTTTGAAAAGAGCAATGGTCATCATAAATAATAATCATATACTCCCTATGGTTCATATATAGTGTCAATTCTGCTTCACACCCATTTTCTATGCTCTTTTGCAATAAATCTTTTATTGTTTGAAAATCATATGTAACCATTTGCCCTCTTATTCCCTTTCACTTTCATTGCTGTCCATATCATTAAAATATATCAATTTCACTTAATAGTTCTTTTAATATAAGTATTTGTTTCGGCGTAATCATAATTCCTTTACCATATCTTGTATGATCCTGATTCCATGTTCTTATATCATAAACAGGCTCTCTATTATTCCACGAAATAAAATTTAATTCCTTTACCCAACCATTATTTGACTTAGACAAATTGCCTATATGCCTATAAATAACATAGTTTTTCAAATATAAATAACCTCCTCTCAATCCAGTGAATAATATATTTTTAAAAAACATTTTTATCATCTTCTGGCAAATTCATAGAGATACGATAAACTATATTGTTAGTACTTCCCTCTACCACTATATATCTTGTACCTATAAGCATTTTAAAATATCTTCGCACTGTCGCAGCAGACTTGCCCGTAACTACTTCGGCTTCTTTAGGAGTAATTTTTCCATGTTCTTCCATAAAGTTAATAATTGTACTTACTTTATTATAATCTTTTTGTGCCAAAACTTCGCTCAAACTTCGCTCATTTTTTTGAGCGAAGTTTTTATGCTCGGTTTCAAACTTTTCATGAATTCTTATTGTAATAATCATATAAGTTCTATCCGCATCTGTTTCAAACTCCGGCAATGGTGAACCATTTCTTTTCAGTTCACGTAAAATTTTTGATATACCCGTTGATTTCTTCTCAGACAAATCAATTTCCTTGAAAAATTCTCCAATCTTGGGATTCCTATATCTTCTTGCCCAGACTTTCCCTGCCGCAAACCTTTCCATATCAATATATTGTTATTCCCTCGTCTTTTTCCTCCGCCACTTCCTCGGATACCAATAAGTCCTCCAAAGAACGTACATTAAGTTCTTCTATCAAAGAGCTGTTACTTTCCCTAATAAAATCCTCAAGATATCCCCTGCGTATATGTTCCATAGAAGCCCGACTATTTATACGGTCAACAAATGGTATGGAAGTAAATTTTTCAAAAAGTTCCGCTATTTCGCTCTGCTTAGCTTCTACTGTAAGTGATGCCGGACGAATCCAATATTTCATTGTACGGTTCTGTTCTTTCCCCGCTTCCTTTTTAGAATAAACATCCACAGGAGCCTGATATGGTCCTGCATCACCTGCTGCACATTTTAGATACACCAAGTTTATCCCTTGATATTCCACAATTTCAATCTTTGGAATATAACGAGGTTCAATTTTATTGCAGTATTGAAATGTTTTCAGTTGAATATCATCAAGCAATTCATCTGGTACACCTATAGGCGGCAGAATAAGAAGTCCATTTTCTGTTTTTACACCAATCACAAGATATCCACCGTCCACCCCGGCAATGTCGTTTGCATAACCACATATTGTATGTACAATTTCTGAGGGATTAAAGCCCTCTTTGTATTCTATACGATTTCGTTCTACTTTGTGTCCTTCTAACAGTGTTTCTATTTTTATTGGAATCATATAATCATCTCCATTGTCGATATGTATACTCGTGTTTTCACAACATTTATTGAATTCTTTGCCAATCTGCCCCAATCTCCTTTCAAATGTCCTCCAAATATTTACCCCATCCTTCGAACCTTATCCACCAACTTTCGATAAATCCTCTCTACCATCCATTTCTCTTCACAAGCTGCCAAAGCCTCCTCTATCTCAAACCATTGAACCCCGCTGTTCTCATCCGGCTTTACAACCAACTCCTCTTCCTCATAAGCCTCTGCCAAATAAGTTACATTCAAATGCAAATGTGAAGGTACATATACTCCACGTTTTTCATGCCCATCCACCGTAAGACTTTCCAAAGAAAAAATCTTATCCGAAACCAACCAAGCATCCTTCACCCCAGTTTCTTCAAAAAGTTCCCGTAAAGCTACTGCTGCCAAATCCTCTTCTCCATCCGCATGTCCCCCAATCCAAGACCAAGAGTGATAAATATTATGATAAACCATAAGCACTTTTGTCCGTCCCGAATTCATAACCCATACAGAAGCCGAAAAATGAGCTGTCCTATTCATCCTCTCCAAATAATCCTTATTCTGCTCCATAAAACGAAGCATCATCTCTTTATCCTGTTCCTCCTGCTCATTGTATGGCAAATAATCCCTAATCTCCTGATATAATCCCATCTCATCCTCCATCTAAAATCACAAATATTCTTAACACAATTAATAAACTCTTACAACAATATCATTTTACGGTTGGTAGTCACAGCTGAACTAGGAAGGAAGGTCTATGCAGGGTCATTATTTCCCGTCGGCACTTAGACGCTGTATTTTAGCGTCTTATGTGTCCGCTACGAGGAAATGCTAAGCGAAAGCGGACTCGGAATAGACCTTCCTTCCTAGTTTAGCGTCCCCCTGAGTTTAACATCCCCTCCCGATACAAAAAATGCCCCTTACAAGACATCCCCATGCCCAGTAAGAAGCATCCTAATCCTTTTTAAACTTCGGTCATCTCCTCCTCTAAAGCATCCTCCTCACTCTCCCGAAGCATTTCCTGTGTCATATTATTGATATCAGGCATATCAAAATCCTCATCCACCTCAAACTCATCCCCAAATTTATTTACATCTGTATTTAACCGAACATTTCGATACCGCTTTACTCCCGTACCTGCCGGAATCAATTTTCCAATCAGCACATTTTCCTTAATCCCAATCAAAGGATCTACCTTTCCATTAATCGCCGCCTCTGTCAGTACCTTTGTTGTTTCCTGGAAAGATGCTGCCGATAAAAATGAATTGGTAGCTAACGATGCCTTTGTAATACCAAGCATAATCTGCTTTCCTTCTATCGGTTGTTTTCCTTCTGCCAATAACCGTTCGTTTTCTTCATTAAAATCCAGTACATCCATTGAAGTTCCCGGCAAAAAGTCACTGTCCCCGCTTTCTTCCACCCGAATCTTCTTTAACATCTGACGTACAATAATTTCAATATGCTTATCATTGATATCCACACCCTGCAGACGATATACCTTCTGTACCTCTCGGATCATATAGTCCTGCACAGCCCGAACACCCTTAATCTTTAAAATATCATGAGGATTTACACTACCTTCTGTCAGCTCATCCCCAGCCTCTAACATTGCACCGTCCTGAATTTTAATTCTAGAACCATAAGGAATCAAATAAGCCTTTGTATTTCCTGCATCATCTGTTATAATAATTTCCCGCTTCTTTTTTGTATCTTTAAAAGTAGCAATTCCGCCAAATTCCGCAATAATAGCAAGCCCCTTTGGTTTTCTTGCTTCAAACAGCTCTTCTACACGAGGAAGACCCTGTGTAATATCATCTCCTGCCACACCACCTGTATGGAATGTTCTCATCGTAAGCTGTGTTCCCGGTTCTCCAATCGACTGTGCCGCAATAATTCCAACTGCCTCTCCAACCTGTACTGGCTGACCTGTTGCCATATTTGCTCCATAACACTTTGAGCAAATCCCAAGATGTGATTTACAAGACAATGCCGTACGAATTCGAACCGATTCCCTTCCGGTTGCAATAATCCGGGCTGCCCGTTTCGGTGTAATCATATGATTTGCCTTTACAATCCGCTCCCCTGTTTCTGGATCAAAAATATCCTCACAGCTAAACCGGCCCGTAATACGATCCTGAAGACTTTCTATTGTTTCCCGTCCTTCCATAAACGCCTTTACTACCATTCCCGGAATCTCTTCTTTTCCTTCACAGCAGTCAATATCCCGGATAATCAAATCCTGCGATACATCTACCAGACGTCTTGTCAAATAACCAGAATCCGCTGTACGCAGCGCAGTGTCCGAAAGCCCCTTTCTAGCACCATGTGCAGAAATAAAATACTCCAATACATCCAATCCTTCTCGGAAATTTGACTTAATCGGAAGTTCAATCGTCCGCCCAGTTGTATCTGCCATCAGACCACGCATACCTGCCAACTGCTTAATCTGCTTATCCGAACCACGAGCACCGGAATCTGCCATCATAAAAATATTGTTATATTTATCCAATCCGGTAAGCAATGCCTCTGTAATGGCATCATCCGCTGCCTTCCAAGTTTCTACTACCTGCTTATAGCGCTCTTCTTCTGTTGTAAAACCACGGCGAAAATCTCTGGAAATCTTTTCAATCGTCTTTTCTGCATTGGCAAGGATTTCTTTCTTCTGCGGCGGCACTGTCATATCGGAAATCGATACCGTCATCGCTGCCTGTGTAGAATACTTATATCCCATTGCCTTAATATCATCTAACACCTCTGCCGTTCTGGTTGCGCCATGGGTATTGATAACTTTTTCCAAAATCTTTTTTAATTGTTTCTTTCCTACATGGAAATCCACTTCTAATTTTAAATCATTTTCTGGATTTGTCCGATCCACAAATCCCAAATCCTGAGGAAGAATCTCGTTAAAAATCAGACGACCTGCCGTTGCCTCAATCGTCCCTGATTTTACTTCCTGACCGATTTTTTTGGTAATGCGAACCGAAATCTTTGAATGAAGAGTAATAATTCCATTTTCGTAAGCCAAAATCGCTTCATTGACATTCTTAAAAAATTTCCCTTCTCCCTTTGAGCCCGGTCTTTCCTGTGTCAAATAATAAATTCCAAGCACCATATCCTGTGAAGGAACTGCTACTGGTCCTCCGTCAGATGGCTTTAACAAATTATTTGGAGAAAGCAGAAGGAATCGGCACTCTGCCTGTGCTTCTACTGATAAAGGCAGATGCACTGCCATCTGGTCACCGTCAAAGTCAGCATTAAATGCCGTACATACCAAAGGATGCAGCTTAATTGCTTTTCCTTCTACCAGTACCGGCTCAAACGCCTGAATCCCCAAACGATGCAAAGTAGGTGCACGATTTAACATAACTGGATGTTCCCGAATCACATCTTCCAATACATCCCAAACTTCACTCTGCAGCCGTTCTACCATCTTTTTGGCACTTTTAATATTGTGCGCCGTACCATTAGAAGCCAATTCCTTCATAACAAACGGCTTAAACAATTCAATCGCCATTTCTTTTGGAAGCCCGCACTGATAAATCTTTAATTCCGGTCCAACTACAATAACAGAACGCCCGGAATAATCGACACGTTTTCCCAACAGGTTCTGACGGAATCGTCCCTGTTTTCCTTTTAACATATCCGATAAAGATTTTAATGCACGATTTCCCGGTCCGGTTACTGGTCTGCCTCTTCTTCCATTATCAATCAATGCATCCACTGCCTCCTGCAGCATCCGCTTTTCATTGCGTACAATAATTTCTGGTGCGCCCAGCTCTAAAAGTCTTGCCAGACGATTGTTCCGATTAATAATTCTTCTATATAAATCATTTAAATCCGAAGTAGCAAAACGTCCGCCGTCAAGCTGTACCATTGGGCGAATATCCGGCGGAATTACAGGAATTACTGTAAGAATCATCCATTCTGGACGATTGCCGGAAGCACGAAATGCTTCTACCACTTCCAATCGTTTTATAATCTTTGCTCTTTTTTGTCCGCTTGCATCTTTTAATGCATTCTTTAACTCTGCAGAGTCTTTCTCTAAATCAATCGCTTCCAATAATTCCTGAATTGCCTCTGCACCCATTCCTACACGAAAGCTGCCAGATCCCCACTGCTCAACTTTCTCCCGATATTCCTTTTCGGAAAGCACCTGCTTATAAGATAAATCCGTAATTCCTTTATCCAATACAATATAAGAAGCAAAGTATAATACCTTTTCTAACGTCCTTGGAGAAATATCCAAAATCAATCCCATACGGCTAGGAATCCCTTTAAAATACCAGATATGAGAAACAGGAGCTGCCAATTCAATCCGTCCCATTCGTTCACGGCGTACACTTGCCTTTGTTACCTCTACACCGCAGCGGTCACAAATTACACCTTTATATCGAATCTTTTTATATTTTCCACAATGACATTCCCAGTCTTTACTCGGTCCAAAGATTTTTTCACAGAAAAGACCATCTCTCTCTGGTTTCAATGTTCGATAATTAATGGTTTCCGGCTTTAATACAATGCCTTCCTCCCACCATTTTTTCCAAACATCACTATTTTTATCTTCAGGTTCCGGCATCCGATGAGACCATAACCTGATTTTCTCAGGTGAGGCTAACGAAATCTTAATCTTATCAAAATTAATTGGCTCATAGCTCTCATTTGCTACTGTTTCCGGCATTGAATGACACTCCCTTCTATCGTTTACGATTATAGGATTACCTGCCCGGGCAGGCAGTCTTTTATTTACTATTCTTCGTCAGGATCAAAATCATCTTCCCCTAAACCAAAATCATCTTCCTCTTCAAAGTCATCTTCCTCTTCAAAATCATCTTCATAGTCATACTTATCTGATTTTTCTTCTACATTAACAAACTCATCCCCTGAAAGTTCCTGTTCCTGATAGCCATGAGAACCAAGGTTTTTCTCTTCATGGTCACGATAATTTCTATCACCTTCAATCACAGAACGAATATCTGCATCCGTATATTCCGTACTTTCTGCAATCTTTACTTCATTGTCCTGCTCGTCTAATACTCTGACATCCAATGCAAGAGACTGCAGTTCTTTTAATAATACCTTGAAAGATTCAGGAATACTCGGTTCAGGAATATTTTCCCCCTTTATAATTGCTTCATAAGTCTTAACACGTCCTACTACATCATCCGACTTTACGGTTAAAATCTCCTGTAATGTATAAGACGCACCATATGCCTCCAAAGCCCAAACTTCCATTTCTCCAAAACGCTGTCCGCCAAACTGTGCCTTTCCGCCTAATGGCTGCTGTGTGACCAAAGAGTAAGGTCCTGTAGAACGTGCATGAATCTTATCGTCTACCAAATGATGCAGTTTCAGATAATGCATATGCCCGATCGTTACCCGGCTGTCAAAATATTCACCCGTTCTTCCGTCCCGCAGTCTTACTTTTCCGTCTCTGGAAATCGGCACACCTTTCCATACCTTTCTGTGTTCCAAATGACTGCCCAAATATTCCATTACTTCTGGAAGCAGTTCTTCCTCATGCTTTTCCTTAAATTCTTCCCATTCCAGATTCACATAATCATTTGCCAAATCCAGCGTATCCATAATATCATATTCATTCGCACCATCAAATACCGGCGTTGCAATATTAAAGCCCAATGCTTTTGCCGCAAGGCTTAAATGAATCTCCAAAACCTGCCCGATATTCATACGGGAAGGCACGCCCAAAGGATTTAATACAATATCCAACGGACGCCCGTTCGGCAAAAACGGCATATCTTCCACCGGAAGTACACGGGAAACCACACCCTTATTTCCATGGCGTCCCGCCATTTTATCTCCTACGGAAATCTTTCTCTTCTGTGCAATATAAATTCGAACGGTCTGATTGACACCCGGCGGCAGTTCATCGCCGTTTTCTCTTGTAAATACTTTTGCATCTACAATAATTCCATACTCTCCATGCGGCACTTTTAATGAAGTATCCCGCACTTCTCTTGCCTTTTCTCCAAAAATCGCCCGCAGCAGCCTCTCTTCTGCTGTCAGTTCGGTTTCTCCTTTCGGTGTTACTTTTCCCACCAAAATATCACCGGCACGTACCTCTGCACCGATTCGAATAATTCCTCTCTCGTCCAAATCTTTTAATGCATCATCCCCGACTCCCGGAACATCTCTTGTAATCTCTTCCGGTCCTAACTTAGTATCCCGGGACTCCGCCTCATATTCCTCAATATGAATTGATGTATACACATCGTCCATTACTAATCGTTCGCTTAATAATACAGCATCCTCATAGTTATAACCTTCCCATGTCATAAATCCAATCAAAGGATTTTTGCCCAGTGCAATTTCTCCGTTGGAGGTAGAAGCACCGTCTGCAATTACCTGTCCCTGATTGACATGTTCTCCTTTTAATACAATCGGTTTTTGATTATAACAATTCGACTGATTACTTCTTGCATATTTAATCAAGCGATAGGTTTCCTTCGTTCCGTCTTCATCATAGCGAATCGTAATCTCTCTGGAAGTCGAACGTTCTACCACGCCTGCCTTCTTTGCAACTACACAGACTCCAGAGTCTACCGCTGCCTTTGTTTCAATTCCCGTTCCAACTACAGGAGCTTCCGTTGTCAAAAGCGGCACTGCCTGACGCTGCATATTCGATCCCATCAGCGCACGATTTGCATCGTCATTTTGAAGAAACGGAATCATAGAAGTTGCCACGGAAAATACCATCTTAGGCGAAACATCCATCAAATCTATCTTTCTCTTTTCAAACTGAGATGTTTCTTCCCGATAACGCCCAGATACACTGTTTCTTACAAAATATCCGTTTTCATCCAATGCCTCATTTGCCTGTGCAACCACATAATTATCTTCTTCATCTGCAGTCAGATAGATTACCTCATCCGTTACCCGAGGATTTTTTGGATCGGTCTTGTCCACCTTCCGATAAGGTGCTTCCACAAAACCATATTCGTTTACCCTTGCATAACAAGCCAATGAATTGATTAACCCAATATTCGGACCTTCTGGTGTTTCAATCGGGCACATTCTTCCATAATGGGTATAGTGTACATCCCGCACCTCAAACCCGGCACGATCTCTGGAAAGTCCGCCCGGTCCTAATGCCGAAAGACGTCTTTTATGTGTCAGCTCTCCTAACGGATTATTCTGATCCATAAACTGAGAAAGCTGCGAACTTCCAAAAAATTCTTTTACTGCTGCCGTTACCGGCTTAATATTAATCAAAGACTGAGGAGATACCCCGTCTAAATCCTGCGTTGTCATTCGTTCCCGAACTACTCGCTCCATTCTAGAAAGCCCAATCCGATACTGGTTCTGCAGCAGTTCTCCTACTGCACGGATTCGTCTGTTTCCCAAATGGTCAATATCGTCATCCGTACCAATTCCTTCTTCTAAATGCATATTATAGTTGATAGAAGCAAAAATATCTTCCTTTGTAATATGCTTTGGAATCAAATCGGAAATATTTTTTTTAATTGCCTGCCGAATTGCCTCTTTATCTCCTGCATATTCTGTTAAAATTCCTTCCAATACAGGATAAAATACATCCTCTGTAATACCCAATTCTTTTGGGTTACAGTCTACATACTTTGTCAAATCCACCATCAAATTTGACAATACCTTTACATTTCGATTCTCTGTCTGAATCCAAACCGCCTTTACAGCAGTATTTTGTATCTCAATCGCCAATTCACGTGTTACCACTGTACCAGCTTCTGCCATTACTTCTCCAGTTATCGGATTTACTACGTCTTTCCCCAGTACATGATTGGTAATACGATTTTTAAAATGAAGTTTTTTATTAAATTTATAACGGCCTACTTTTGCCAAATCATATCTTCTTGGATCAAAGAACATCGCTGTAATTAAGCTCTCTGCACTATCCACGGAAAGAGGCTCACCCGGGCGTATCTTCTTATATAATTCCAACAGCCCATCCTGATAATTATCAGAAGTGTCCTTTGTAAAACTTGCTAACAATTTCGGTTCTTCACCAAACTGTTCTATAATTTCTGCATTTGTTCCTAATCCTAGGGCACGGATTAATACGGTAACCGGAACTTTTCTGGTTCGGTCTACCCGCACATAGAAAACATCATTGGAGTCGGTTTCATATTCCAGCCATGCGCCACGGTTTGGAATTACAGTACAGGAATACAGCTCTTTCCCGATTTTATCATGTGTGATTCCATAATAGATTCCCGGAGAACGTACTAACTGGCTTACAATTACCCGCTCTGCACCATTGATTACAAAGGTTCCGGTTGCGGTCATCAGCGGCAAATCACCCATGAATATTTCATGCTCATTGATTTCATCTTTTTCTTTATTGTAAAGTCTTACTTTGACTTTTAGAGGGGCTGCATAAGTCGCATCCCTTTCTTTACACTGTTCAATTGTATATTTTGCTTCTTTTTCGCAAAGTTCAAAATCTACAAATTCCAAGCTCAAGTGTCCGCTGTAATCTGCAATGGGAGAGATATCTCTAAAAACTTCTCTAAGCCCTTCATCCAGAAACCATTTATAAGAGTCTGTCTGAATTTCAAGAAGGTTCGGCATATCAAGAACCTCTTTTTGTCGTGCATAGCTCATACGTATGCTCTTTTCGGTCTTTACTGGACGTATCCTGTTTTTCTCCATTTGACGTTTCACCCCTTGTCTTTTTATAAAAAAGCTTCTGTCGGCGCATATTCGCTTTGATTTTTGCGCATAATAAGCCTACATCACCACAATAGTGCATTTTACATAATATCATGGTTGGAAAGGGTTGTCAAGGAAATTTTTGAGAAAAATTCTAAAAAACTAATTATACAATTTTTTTGACAGGGGGGACGCTGAAAGAGGAAGGAAGGTCTATTCCGAGCCCGCTTGCGCTTAGCATTTCCTCGTAGCGGACACATAAGGTGCTAAAATACAGCACCTAAGTGCCGACGGGAAATGATGACCCTGCATAGACCTTCCTTCCTCTTTCAGCTATGACTACCGACCAGAAAATAATATTATCTGTTATCATTACAGCAAATATACCAAATATAATCACCTATTATAAACAATATAAATAAAAATAATTATCAAATATCACATAATTTCGTAAATTTTTATTAATATTTACTAGTTTTCTACGTATATTGTTCTATAAAAAACAAGTTACAAAAGGATATCTACACTTTCAAAATTTACAGTAAATTTTTACAACTACTCTATTTTCCGCCAGAAATACACAGCCCAAATCCAAAGGAAGGTCTGCACAGAGCCATCATTTCCCGTCGGCACTTAGACGCTATATTGCTGTATTTTAGCGTCTTATGTGTCCGCTATGAAAATAGGAAATGCTAAGCGCAAGCGGGTTCGGAGCAGACCTTCCTTTGGATTTGGGCGTCCCCTCCTAAAAAACAACATCTATACAATCGAGTAGGAGAACGACCTTCTCCACTACTCGTGTACCGACGATGCGCCACTCCAGTGCCATATTTCCTCTGCATCGGCGTTGTGCATAAAAAAACAGGAAAAACATTTAAAAATTGCTTCTCCTGCTTTTTTATTTATATTATATTTTTTTAATTTTTCGTTCCTAGTTTGCTTTTGCTTCTTCTGGGATTTCAAAATCTTCTGCTGTGTTGTAATTCATACAAGTCATTGTCATCTTCATCTTTGGAATATTGATGCTCATTCCCTGAGCCTGTTCTCCCATAGCTGAAATCATATTGACCATCAACTTATCCATTATTTCTGTCATATCAACTTCATATTTTACAGGATACATTGTTGCTTCATCTATCCAAATATACTCAGTCATCTCTCCTAATCCGTCTAACATACTTTCCATCTGACTAGGATCGATTCCAAGGGAAGTTACACTGTCAAGTGCCCCGGAAGAAAGTAATGTTTCTTTCATCTCATCCCCTGTCATTACATGAGAATATTTCAATGCTGCTGCACCGTCTACCTCTTCTTTTCCCTCTTCCTGATAACTTGCATCTACCTTAATCACATCAAGAATACTGTCCTGTGCATTATACTGTTCCATATCGCCCATCGAAACAGTCTGTGTCTGCCAGCTTGTCCCGTCAAACAAATACATAGTACAGTTGCCGTCTTCTGTTATTTCTCCATAGATACTCTGATCTACGCTTCCTAACTCTCCCATGTCCATTGTCATATCCATTTTAATTTTCATCGGATCATTAAAGCAAACCATATCCATTGTTGTTAGACTTTGAATTGCCTGCTCCTGTCCCTGTGCGCTGACCGTCATATCCATTTCCATTACCATCTTGGCTTCCAAACTATTAATTTCTTTTACATTTTCCTGTGCTGTCGCCATAACAGTAACTGGATCAAGATTCTTCTCAACACTTGCCCCCCCATCGCTTTCCTGTGGCTGTGATGTCGTATTTTCTACTGCTGATGTCGTAGTCCCCGTAGGAGTGTTGCTTTCCGGCTTATCACCACAGGCAACCAAAGATACTGTCATTACTGCTGCTAAAACTGTTGCAAAAAAACGTTTTCCTTTTCTCATAATACTTTTTTCCCTCTTTCCTTTTACATTTTTAAGCCTTACCCTGTATAATAATACCACTTTTTTCTAAAATGTCAACTATTTTTTTATAAAATATAAAAAATAGTTCAATAAAAGACTAATTCTATCTTTCAAAAACATTCCTTTTCTATCAAAAACTTCCTTTTTTCGATACAATCTTACCACTTATTTGTGAAATTTTTTGAACCTTTCACAACTAAAATCGCAGGTATTTTTGACACAATTAATAAAAATCACATTCTTTCCTCTCCATAATCGAACTTTTGTTCTGTTTCTAGTATAGCACAAAAAATTTTATTTTTCAAATACTTTTTTTATTTTCTTCTACACACTCAAATCTCTTATCCACTCTTCAACTGTCTAACGTAATAGGAATCCACTGAAGTTTAACACCTTAATATCCCGAAAATAATCGATAACCCTGTGATATGATACATATATATTCATTACGGAGAGCATACCCTTACTCCTTAGAACCATTACCATTGAAGGTATTACCCAACTTGATCTCCATAAATCCTATTATGACGAAATTTTTAAAAAGTACGAAAAAATATTTGATTTGGAACTGAACAACAGATTTTCGTTGAAAATATATTTTTATCATCAAAATTGAAAATACTCACGATTTTGTCAGTAGCGAACCGTGAGCGTTTATTCAAGTACGTGAGAAAACTATATTTGTCTTAAACTATTGTCTACTTGCTATTTTCAAGTACGCCATAAAATCCATCCCCTATATTTATCGATCTACCTACCAGCGATACAACTACAGACCTTATAGATGAATTATCAACATCTATATAAAAATGCTCAAAGTCATACACTTCCTTGTTATTCCACAAAAGAATCAGTAACGCTCCAAACGTAATTGTTCCTATTGGTATTTCAACAATATCTCTTATATCCTTTAGCACCTGCCAATAATCTGTTCTTTTATTTGGAAGGCCAAGTACAATGGCAATCGGATGATTCTTGTTTTTATCTACGGCATACCTGACATTCACGACAGCAATATCGTCAAGTATCGCCCGGGAAACATCCAGCATATCAGTCCCTGTTTCTATTTCAACAACTCCAAATTGTTTTTTATTACTATAGAAACCATCCAACCTCATATAGACATTACCCTGTCTGGCTAAAGTCGCATGATTCCCAAGTTTTATAAGCAAATTTCTAGCAAAAATGTTCTGCTCTTCTTGTGACATCTGTTTTATTTCATCACAGATACTGCCTATAATGCGATCAGACTCCTTCTGGATTATTCCTGCCTTGTCTGCAATATCATTTTCTTCCAGAAACCTTTTTTGTTTCTGAATACCCATCACATCAACAGAGAATGTATCCAATTCCTTTTTATCTGCATGTGAAACTCTAGCTTTTCCATCCTTTAAGTAAATTGCTCCAACAGGGCAGCTCGCAACACAGAGACCACATCCGATACACTTTTTTTCATCAATCACCACCTGTTTTGAACCACTCTTTATAGCATTAACTGGGCACAAGTATTTGCTCATATCGTGCGCTATATCTGGAAACTCAACACATTCAATATCTCCATCACTTAAACTCATACACTTGGGATTGATACAGTTTATACATCCTGCTTTTATTCTCTTTCCATTTTGAAATAAGATATCTGTTTCCTTTTCTGGATTAAAAGTAAGAGAACAAATCTTTCCATCCTTAAAAATCGAAATCTCTGTTTGAATATAATTAGCGTTTAATGTCCTCAACATTTACAATTCCCTCCAATCCATAAAGTTTTTCAGTATCAATTCCTTTTTCAAAAAGAATAATACTTGTTGCAACATTTATTAAAGAGCCTATATCAAAGACAGCTATGCTATATCCATACGTATCCTTAATATTACTAATCAGATCAGAAACCTCTGCACGATTATTTGGCAAATAATAACCAACCACATATGTTGCACATTTTTCGTCTGTAACATATGTTTTCCTTGATAAAAGGATAATCTTGTTTTCAAGAGCCTGCCTGATGGCCTTAATTGAAATATGCATTTCCTCAGTAGGTGATTTTATTTCTATAGGAATACTTCTTTGGGGATTTCTTATCATAGCATCCCACCTCTCGCCGTTTACTCCATCTCTAGATTTATGACAATCAACACCAATTATCCTGAACAAAGTTTCTACCAGCGGATAAAATTCGGTCTTTTTGTCTTTGATATGCTCTTCTACAATTATATCAGTCAGTTCGTGAATATTTTTTTCCTTTTTGTAAAGCTCACGTACATGTTCGGAAAAAGATAAAACATCATTCGTAGTCAACTCTTTTTTTACGTTAACCACTTTATCAATAGCCATATTCTGCATCTTACTGCCTAAAGCCTTTGTATAGAAACCAGAAACACGTGATAATCTTTTTTGTCTGTCCTCCGCACTACTCTTTTCAAAAACAATGTTCATTGCATTATTCACAACAGAGAACTCTAACGTCTGGTACGGAGAAAACAGGATTTCCTTCCCGTCCAAAATCTCTTGAACTTCTTTCTTATCTTTCTTTATCTCTTCCTTAACCGGTTCCAGATTAAACTTGGCTCTAGCCAGCATCATATATATACCGAGCCTAATAAGCGCCTGTCGCTGCCGATTAGAGCTGCTTTCATAATCAGACAATCTTATATCCCGCATCATCTTCAAGTGTTCAACCGTTTCATATCCATGCTTGGTTAATTTCATAAACCTCACACTTCTTCCATAAACATCTGTATTTATACTATCTACCCAACCACAATATTTAAGCACAGAAATAGGAAATCTTGTACAATTTTGAGCAGACGTCACAGTCATACCATCCTTCTTATTACTTTGTAGAGCTTTAGCAAAGTTCTCCAGATCCTTCTGCAGCTTTTTATGATTGCCACGAACAGATTTGATATACCAAATCATCTTATCAAATTCTTCGGGCGAATTATCATTTACACTCATCGGTCCCAATATCATTTCATCTCTGCATATCATTCCGTCCAACTCACTCATTGTCAGAAGAACACATGAAAAGAACCGAACCGATTCATCATACGAAACATCCATAATTCTATTCGGATTATTCATTCCCAAAATACACTGCTCAACTATAGCTTTTTTATCTGCCCCAGGTACTACCATATGTTCACCAATATATGTAAAACGGTAATTTGAAGATACATCATTCACAACAGATATCAAGCCAAGCAACCTGTATATTTCCGCAAACATCTTGGCGTTATTATAGGTCTTATCTCTGCTTCTGTCTTTATTTGCCCCTAACGAAAGTGCAGCATCACCAGTGAAACCTGATGATGCCATTAAATTTGCCTTTACTAATACTACTGCTATATCATCATTATCGAAATAATCCTTGTCGTGCAATTCATTGTACAATTGCTCAAAACTTGCCAGCATAGTTTCCAGACTACTGGAAGGGTTTCTGAATCTAATCATTTCAAGCCTCCTCAATATTATCCAATCTATCTTTAGCTATGTTGCACCATTTTTCTTCAATCTCAACACCAGTCCACGAAATATCATGTCCCTGTCGATTTAGTTTCTCACAACATACACCCAAAGTTCCCGAACCATGAAATGGATCCAGGATTCTGCCATTATATATACCGTTTTCCATAGGACAAAACGCTTTTATTATTTCCGTAATCAATGACTCTGGTTTCTGAGTCGGATGAGATGTTTTTTCTTTTTCAAAATGTTTTCCCGCTAATGTTGGAAAATCCCATATATCTCCACGCATAGAACCTTTGGGATTTGGTTTCCAAATTTTTTCTGTTCCGTCCGATCTCTTATATTTCACCGGTGATTTTAAGCGTTTTGTGCTTTTATACGGAACTCTAACCTCATCACAATTATATGTCCATTTTTTCGGATTCATCGAAAACCAAATAAATGGTTCATAATGCGTTGCCGGCTCTTTAGTCGATCGTGAAAAACCATTTTCGTAATGCCAAATATTTATTCTTCGATAATGTAACCCCGCATTATACATTGCAATTTGAATATATCCAATATAATCATGGATTCCAAACCAGATAATACTTCCATACGGTGTCAGCACTTTTTTAAGTTTTTCTATACGCCTATTCGTTACCTCAATAAATTCTTCAACGGTCAGTTTATCAGAATCGTTGCCAAAATCTTTATTGATATTGTACGGGGGATCAGTCAAAATGAGATCATATTTTTCTCCAGCTGCTATCATCTCATCTATCAAGGTATCTGAATTACCACAAATAATGCCTTCATATATATTCATTTGCGTTTGACCTCTTTCTTAAAAATCAAAATATACTGATGGTGAATATTTTCTACATATGCAAATGGATATCCATATGGCAACAAACTTTTATGATTTTGCAACAATATCTTAATCCCCTGTAAATTCAGACATCCCCCACCAACAATATCATGTTTATTCATTCTTGAAATCAAATCGGCATGAAAACTTATAAAATCCGATTTATCTCTAAAGTCAGAAACCACAAGAGCCATGTATTTCCCCATTCTAAGAACCCTGGCACATTCAAGAAATACCTTGTTTATAAGTAAATCAAGGAACTCTTCATAGTCCGCAATATTACCGAGATCTTTTTTATCCTCAGAGTATTTTGTTTCAAGATTGTTATTTACACGGTTTTTTATCACCTTTTGATCAAGTTTGTTCAGTATTCCCCAATAAGGCGGACTTGTTACTACAAAGTCTACAGATTTATTTTCCAGTTTTAATAACTCTTCACATGAATCTCCATTAATAAAGGTATGGTTTTTGCTTGTTCCCTCACCAACTTCCTTTTCTAATCTTTCAATGGACAACTGATGCCACTTGGGTGACAATTCTATACTTGTACATATCCTTCCATCAATTTCACAGGCTTTTGCTGTTGACCCTACACCTCCAAAAGGATCCAATACTCGCATTCCTTTTTTCGTAAAAAATCTCACCAAATGCCCTATATCTTGAAATGAATATGGAGCTGGATGTAATTTTTCTATTTGAGCATCTGGACTATCCGCTCCAAGTCCTTTCTGATAGAAAAAACTTTTCGTTTCTGGCAGCCAATCCTTTCCTGTCAAATCATTTAAAGAATTTCTCTTATCTACAGTCCCTTCAGATAACTCTTTATATTCATCTGTTGTCATAAAGGCTTTCAATTCAGACAAAAGATAATATTTTTTCTTGCCATCAATATACTGAGTAAGACTTCCAGCCTTAACCACTTTATCAAAAGAATGTCTGGATAATTCCAGTATCTGCATTGCCTTTGAGCCACTGATTCGTTCTTCTGAATCACCGACTTTTCCCTTATTCTTCTTATCTTCATCAGCGACTATTTTAAATCCTAATCCTGCTAATGATAACTGCTCCATTGTGAACCTCCTATATATACATAAATGGAAAAATCTTATCTATAAAAGATCAACTTGACAGTGCACTCTTTCCGCTCTTTATCCATTCATCTATTTCTGATTTCTTAAACTTCCAAAGCTTGCCAATCTTATGTGCAGGAATATCTGTCTTTTTTATCCAATTTCTAACAGTATCCTTTGTAACATCCATATATTCTGCAGCTTCTTCAAGCCCTATCCATTTATCTTCCATTCTATCGTTCATTATCCACCTCATTTCATATACACAAATTAATAAGATTAAGTATACCACGAAACCAATATATTTTCAACCGATTTCATAGTATTTCATGATATTTCATTCCGATTTCATAGTCTATCTAATCTCCATCTGATATTATACTTTGCTGACTTTCAATCCAGTACGCTCCAACACATAATCCTTGATTTCCTCTTAAGTTGCCTTACTCTCCGTAGCCGTCAAACCAATCTTGTCCATCTGAAGTTCAACCTTGATATGTTAGTCTACATGGAGTTTGGACAACAAACACACCGTTTCTACAGAAACCGTCTGAGGAAACATATCCACTGGTGTAACTTCCAAAAGCCGATACCCCATTTCCCCTAAAATTTTTACATCTCTTGCCAAAGTAGCCGAGTCGCAAGACACATAGACAATCCGCTTTGGTTTCATCTCTGCAATCGTCTGCAGCAATTCCTTTTCACACCCCTTTCTGGGAGGATCTAGCACAACTACATCCGCAGCCTCTTTATGTTCTCCATACCAAACAGGAAAAACTTCCTCTGCTTTTCCCGTAAAAAACTCTACATTTTCAATCCCATTTCGTTTGGCATTTTCTCTTGCGTTTTGAACAGCCTGCTCCACAATCTCCACCCCATAGACTTTTTTTGCCTTTCTCGCCAAAAAAAGAGAAATTGTTCCAATCCCACAGTATAAATCCCAAACAATTTCCTCTCCATTCAAATCTGCATATTCCAATACTTTTTTATAAAGACGTTCCGTTTGAACCGGATTAACCTGAAAAAAAGAAAGGGGTGAAATCTGAAAACAGATATCCCCGATAAAATCCGTAATAAACTCTTTTCCCCAAATCAAAGTCAATTTCTTTCCAAGAATTACATTAGTTTTTTCCTGATTACAATTTACCATAATGCTAGTCATATTTTTCAATTTCCGCAGCCGCTCCGCTAACTCCTGTGCATAAGGTAAACTTTTTCCATTGATAATCACACATACCATAATCTCCTTTGTATGATACCCCTGCCGAATCAATATATGCCGAACCAATCCACTATGATTTTCTTCCCGATAAGGCAAAATACGATATTCCTTCATAAAATCCAATATCACCCGAAGAATCTCTTTATTCTCTTTCCTGCCAATCACACAATCCTCCTGCTCAATAATCGAATGAGTTCTTCCAGCATAAAATCCAGCAATCGGCTGCCCCTGCTTATCTCTTCCAATCGGAAACTGTGCTTTATTTCGATAGCGAAACGGTTCTTCCATCCCGATAATTGGATGCAGCAAATATCCCTCCGCCTTTCCAATTCGATCCAAATTATTTTTTACCTTATTTTCTTTAAACTTTAACTGTTCCTGATAAGAATAAAACTGAAGCTGACATCCCCCGCACTGCCTCGCTACCCTACACTGCGGCTCTACCCGTTTCTCCGATGGCTGCAGCAGCCTTACCAGCCGCCCATAACCATAATTCTTTTTTACCTTTACCAACTTCACTTCTGCTCTATCCCCAATCACAGTATCCTTTACAAAGATAGGAAAGCCCTCCAGCTTTCCCACTCCATTTCCATCCATATCCACATCTGTAATCGTAAGAACATAAACTTCATTTTTCCTATATTCCATTCCTTAACACGTCTCCTTTTCTCTCACCATTCCCCCACCTACATAATCATTTTTTCATAAGAGGGCAAGCTGAATTTAAAATTTCACCACTTTTTTACTATTATCTACTCAATAAACCGATTACTTTATCGTAAATCTCTGCAATTCGTTTTTATACTTTCTAACGGGAATACGTAGCCGAAAGCCGAAGGGAGCTCTATGCAGGGTCATCATTTCCCGTTGGCACTTAGACGTTGTGTTGCTGTATTTTAGCGTCTTATGTGTCCGCTATAAAAATAGGAAATGCTAAGCGCAAGCGAGCCCGGAATAGAGCTCCCTTCGGCTTTCGGCGTCCCTCCTTCCGATTTTTAGCGTCCCCCTCTACCACTCCCGGCTAGTCCGCCGAATATTCGAATCTGCAAACCGATTAAACCCAAGCCATCCGTCATTCTCTCCAGCCAAAAGTTCCGTCATCATCTCCATCCTATCATCTGCAATATCCGCAATATTTAATGCCATTGCTTCCATCAATGCTGGTTTCTTTGGTGAACCATACTCCAATTCTCCATGGTGAGCAAGAATACAATGCTTTAATTCACTTTCCAATTTTTTCGGAAAATTTTCAATCTTTTGAATCCGTTTTCCAATCAACTCATATCCCATTACGATATGTCCTAAAAGCTGTCCATCATCAGTATAATCATTTTCTGGAAAGCTTGAAATTTCCCATATTTTCCCAATATCATGAAACATCGCTGCCGGTATCAGCAAATCATACTGCAAAAGCGGATAATATTTTGTAAAATCCACACAAATCCGAGTTACTCCAAGCGTATGTTCCAATAAACCTCCAACAAACCCATGATGTACCGTTTTTGCTGCAGAGTGTTTTTTAAAGTGATGAATAAAAGCCGCATCCTCTTTAAAAAAAGAATCTACCAGCTTTTTCATATATGGATTGGAAACTTTTTCTGCATATTTCATCAATTCTGCATACATCTGTTCTACATCCTTATTGGTAGTTGGTACATAGTCAGCCGGATTATAAGCACCCTCCCGCACTCTGCGAATCCGTTTTACATTTATCTGCAATGTACCATTAAAACTGGTTACTTCTCCGGTTACTTCTACATAATCTAATATCTCAAATTCATCAATTCCCTGCGAATTTGGATCCCAAATCTTTGCATCAATTACTCCGGTCTTATCCTGTAAAGTTAAATTGTCATATGCTTTTCCGTTTTTTGTCATAGCAGACTGCTTCTTTTTACATAAATAAATATCTAAAACTCGTTCTCCTTCACGCAACGTTTCAATATATTTCATATTTCTCTCCTTATTCCATATGGTTTCTTCTACCACATTACTATCTCTGTCCTCCTGCCTGCTGTCATTTTCTTTTCTTTTTTACTCCTCCTTTCATCCACCCCTTTTTTTTATCTAACGTTCTGTCAGTACAGCTTCCACTTCAATCTCTCGATACTCTTCTCTTCCTGCCCGAAGAATGGTCACTGTCACACTTTCTCCAATAGTTCTTGCCTCTAAAAAATTCCGAAGCACTTTCATTGTCTTTATTTCCATTCCATTGATAGAAACAATAATATCTCCGCTTTGAATCCCCGCCTGATAAGCCGGTGAGCCTGCCGCTGCCTCTGCCACATAAATCCCAATTGGAAGTCCCATACTCTCTGCAATATCCGATGTAACCTCCTGACCGATAATTCCAAAATATGGAACCTCCCATCCATTTGACAACAGTTCCAATGTTCCTTTTACATCTGAAACAGCGATTGCTGTTACAATATTGGAACTGCTTTCGCTTTTATACTCTTTTGTAATAACTCCTACAATCTCTCCCTTAAGATTTAAAAGAAATCCGTTTCCTGAAGAATCAGAAAGTGCCGTCGTATTAATTAAACGCATATTGGCATCGATTGTCTGTGTAGTTTTTTTTGTATTTGTTACAACCCCGTAAGACATAGAATAATTATAGCCCATCGGATTTCCCGCTACAATCACAGGATCGCCCTGCTTTACGGTATAAGAATTTCCCAAAACGGCAGCGGGCAGCTTTTCTAAATATTCCTTTTCCAAAGAATCCGTTTCTACTGCCAGCACTGCCAGTCCGGTAATAGTATCCAATTTGCGCAGCACTGCCATACACTCCGTTCCATTAAAAAACGTTACACTAATATCGTCTGCATTGTGAATACTGTCTGCATCTGTCATAATTAAAATTTCTTCCTCTGTCTTATTATAAACCAATCCAGATGTTTCTTCTGAAGATTCAAAGGCATTATTAAACCAGTCAACACTGTTTTGAGAAGAAGTCACAGTAACAATCGACTGATTGACTGCCGTTACTACTTCATATAACTCACTATAAAGCACCATATAATCTTCAATCGTCAGCTTATGTTCCCGAAATGCTTCTTCCAATAATTCTTCAAATGACGGAGTTGTTTCCACAGGTTCTGTTGTCACTTCTGTATTTTCCGTTGACTCCGTAACAGCTAGAGCACTTTCTGTTTCTGCTGTACTCTGTGATTCCTTTTCATTTTTATCTTCTGTATCTTTAGGCAAAGTCTTTTCTGGGCCATCTAGCTGTTCATCTCGAGGAATCTTTACCGATTCTCTCGCTGTCTTGTTTGCATCCGGTCGGACATAGGGAAGAACAAAAGCAAATGCTACACCTGCAACCACCCCAAATACCACGGCAAGCAAAGCCGCTTCTAAAAATTTTAATATATACCGCTTGAGCCGTCCCTTTGATGGTTTAATCTGCTCTGTTACAAATGAAAACGCTTCCTTTTTTTCTCCATTTTCCTTACCAGTCATACCTTCTCCCTTCATTTATAGCACAAAATATATAACACAAAATAATTAGGCTAATTAGGCTAACTAGGCTAGCTTTGGTCAACAATACTCTCTTATAGAAAATCATCGCATGGATCACTATGTTTCACTATCTTTTACACTTTTAAATCATTAAAACGAATTATAGCAATTTATTATGAACAATTTATGAATGAAATGCTTATTCTTTCGCTTTTGCAAGAGAAAAGATAAACTCTGTTCCGACACCCTCTGTAGAAATTACATCAATATTTTCTTTATGTGCTAAAATAATCTCTTTTGCTATCGAAAGTCCCAGTCCTGTTCCCGTCTTATCCTTCCCCCGTGATAAATCCGTTTTATAAAACCGATCAAATACCTTAGAAACCGATTCCTTTGGAATACCAATCCCTGAATCCTTTACTGATACAAATACCTTTTCATTCTGTTCCGATACCCGAATCTGAATCGAAGAGTTTTGATAACTGAATTTTATTGCATTATCAATCAAATTATAAAGTACCTGCTGAATTTTTCCAATATCTGCCGTTACATATTGTTCTCTCTGTGAAAAGGTCAGCACAAAAGAAATTTTCTTCCGATTGCACACTCCCTCAAATGTAGCAACCGTATTTTTAATCATCCCGTTTAAATCAAATGTCCCTATATCCAAAAGTGTTTTCTTTGTATCATAAGAATTTAAAGTAAGCAGACTGCTGGTCAGCTTCCTAAGACGTTCTGTTTCAAATATCACAATATCCAAATATTTCTCCTGCATCTCATAGGGAATTGTCCCGTCTTTCATTGCCTCAATATATCCCTTAATCGAGGTCAATGGTGATCGAAAATCATGGGATACATTTGCTACAAACTTTTTTTGATACTCTTCTGACTTATTTAATTCATATGCCATATAATTTAATGTAGCTGCCAAATATCCGATTTCATCATTCCCAGATACTTTCAACTGATGTTTTAAATTTCCAGAAGCATATTCATTTGCCGCCTCTGTAATCTTTTTTAAAGGCACATATACGCTAAATGTAAAAATTACAAGAATAATCAATGACAGTACAAAAATAACAATTAATGTAATATAAGAAATCCGAAGCAGTTCTTCCTTTTCCTGTTCAATAGAATGGATGCTAGAATGAATAATAATATAACCCATTGTCCGAAAATTAGAAGTAATCGGTGCGGAAACGGTAATCATATCCTGCTGAAACAAATTATAATACCGCCCCGTCTGATACTGCTTCGCCCCGGTAGCTGACGGATCAAAATCTTCAATTACTGTTCCAGTCCAAGTATTTCTAGTATCCAATATAATCCTTCCATTTGCATCCGTCATCCAAATCTGCACATCCAAAAAAGTATCCACTGCTCGAAGCTGTACTTCCACCTCTGAAAAAGTCATCTGCCGACTATAATAATTTGCCCCAAACTGCGTAGCAATCAGATTTGCTTCATTATAGAGTGTTTCCGCCTTCTTCAATGCCAGATGCTGAAATGTCCAGTCAGAAGTCAAAAAAGTAATTGCAAAAAATCCCAACAATGCAAAAATCAGATAGGCTACGATAAATTTTATATAAATCGTTCCCTTTTTCATCTCTATCCCCGCTTTAATTCAAATTTATATCCGATTCCCCAAACCGTAGATATTCCCCATCTCTCATGATCCTTTATCTTTTCTCTCAGCCGTTTAATATGTACATCCACCGTTCTGGTATCTCCGATATATTCATATCCCCAAATATGATCCAAAAGCTGTTCTCTGGTAAAAACCTGATTAGGAGAAGAAGCCAAAAAATACAAAAGTTCCAGTTCCTTTGGCGGCATTTCAATCGTTTCCCCTTTATATAATACCGAATAATTTGTCAAATTGATGACCAGATCCTCGTATTCCACATATTCTCCCTGCTGCTCCATCCCAGCAGCATAACTTCCAGCAGCAGGCTGATAGCGCCGCAAAACAGCTTTTACCCGAGCCACCAATTCTTTCGAATCAAACGGCTTAATCATATAGTCATCCGCTCCCAATTCCAACCCAAGAACCTTATCAAAGATTTCTCCTTTTGCAGAAAGCATAATAATCGGCACTTGCGAATTTTTCCGAAGTTCCCGGCAAACCTGATAGCCATCAATACCGGGGAGCATCAAATCTAGAAGTACCAAATTCGGCTTATAAACAGAAAAAACCGAAAGTGCCTCCTCTCCGTCATTTACAATTTTTGCTTCAAAACACTCTTTTATCAAATAAAGGGAAATCAACTCCGCTATATTATTATCATCATCCACAATCAAAATTTTCTGTTTCGCTGCCATACTCTATTCTCCCTTTCTTAAATTCTAAATTAATTCCATCTTTTGTACCCTATCCCAAACCGGACACTAGATTTTAACCGGACGCCAGATTTTGGAAGGGATGCTCTGCGGCTGCTCCGCTCTCCAGAAAGCAAGAAGGTCTAAGTCTTCTGCATTTTAGTACATCCAACCGTACGAACCAGTGCGCAATTCGCCCGCTTCACAACCAAAGCAGAACTAGCATAAGAAAAGATTATACCATCCACAACATACATCCTTCCCTTTCGGGCGGGCTAAACACGCACCTTTTTTTGCATACACTGCTCAAACGCAGCATATGCAAAAAATTCTAAATATTCGAAGCAGAAGCCTAAGACCTTCTAACTTTCTTCCGAAGTCACAGCCGCAGAGCATCCCTTCCAAAATCTAGCTGTCTGCTTCTGCTGTAAATACATCGTTTTATAAACTTTTTATCATAAAGTATCTCTTTTATAGCCTAACATTATAAAAAACATAATATTTTTACAACTCAATAATACTACAAAATAGTCATATAGTAATTATCATATAATATACAACTCTAATTTATTTTTATCTATATTTGCTGAAAATCTATCTATTTTAAAATGAAATGATACAGTATACACTACTTTTTAAATAAAATTTTACTACTTAATTATGTATACCATTATAACCTTTACAGGAATCTATCTTCTGTCTGGAATACACAGCTGGAATGGAAAGGGAGGTCTATGCAGGGTCATCATTTCCCATCGGCACTTAGACGCTATGTTGCTGTATTTTAGCGTCTTATGTGTCCGCTATGAAAATAGGAAATGCTAAGCGCAAGCGGGCCCGGAATAGACCTCTCTTTCCATTCCAGCGTCCTCTCCCATCCAAAAAGCAGAATTCCCTACTATTATTTACATCTTTAACAAGAAACACAATAGCAAATTAGAACTATAACAAATTTACCGAAAAACTACAATTGTAACACCGGCATCTCCTTCTCCATACTCTCCAAGATGAAATTCCTTTACATTCTTCATCCGCCTCAAATGATCCTGTACTGCCTTACGAAGCGCACCCGTCCCTTTTCCATGCACCACACGCACCTGTTCTAAATGTGCCAAATAGGCATCATCTAAATACTTGTCCAGTTCCGAAATCGCTTCGTCCACCATTTTTCCAATCAAATTAATCTCAGGTGAAATACTCGCACTCTTTGTCATTTTTATCTTTCCTGTATTGCTCCGGCTAAAATTCGGTCCGGTAATTACCGCTTCTTCTATTGGCTCTAGATCCTGTATATTCACCCGTGACCGAAAAATTCCTATCTGTACATATAAATCTCCCTTTGCATTTGGCAGAGAACTGACTGTACCATTTGCTCCCATAGAAAGCACCTTTACTGCATCGCCAATATGAAAATCCCCTGCTGTATACGTTTTCTTTTTTACTGTTGTTGTCTTCTTTGCCGAGAGTTTTTCATTCTTTTGATTAATTTTCTCCCGAATCTGGCTTCGGTGCTGCTCCATCTCTTTGCCGGTCATTCCTTTTTGAAACATTCGGATCGTTTCATCTGCATATGTTTTTGCTTCCTGCAGGATTCGTCTGGCTTCTTCATTGGCTTCCCGAATCATACGATCTTTTTGTTCGTCAAAACGTTCCTGTTTTTTCTCTAACTGTTGTTTTAATGTTTCGACTTTCTCTTTATAGGCTGCAATTTCTTCTTGTTCTTTTTCAATCGTCCGCTTACTGTGCTCTAAGTCAGCAATTAAATCCTCAAACTCTACATCCTGCTGTGTGACCCGCTTTTTAGCGTCCTCAATTAAAAATGCTGGAAGACCCAACTTCCCAGAAATTGCAAAAGCATTGCTTTTTCCCGGAATCCCGATTAAAAGCCGATAGGTCGGACGCAGCGTTTCTACATCAAACTCACAGCAGGCATTTTCCACTCCGGGAGTAGAAAGTGCAAATACTTTTAATTCACTGTAATGTGTCGTTGCCATTGTCCGAATCTTCATATTGTGCAAAAAAGAAAGAACGGCTGTAGCAAGTGCTGCACCTTCTGTTGGATCTGTTCCTGCCCCCAACTCGTCAAACAGTACCAGCGAACGATCGTCTGCCTTTTCTAAAATTTTTACAATATTGGTCATATGAGAAGAAAATGTACTTAAACTCTGTTCTATACTTTGCTCATCTCCTATATCTGCATAGATTTCTTCAAATACTGCCAATTTCGATCCCTCAAATGCAGGGATATGAAGCCCTGCCTGTCCCATCAAAGAAAGCAGTCCTACTGTCTTTAAGGATACTGTTTTTCCTCCGGTATTTGGTCCGGTTACTACCAAAAGATCAAATGTTTCTCCCAGATGAATATTAGAAGGAACGACCTTTTTGGGATCTAAAAGCGGATGTCTTGCCTGTTTTAAGACAATTTTTCCCTCTTTATTTAACTTTGGTTCGCTTCCTTTCATATCTTTCGATAAAAGCGCTTTTGCAAATATAAAATCTAACTTTGTAAGAATCTGAAAATCCTCTAAGATTTCCTCCATATACTCTGCTGTCTGATTGCTTAATACTGCTAAAATCCGTTCTATCTCTTCCTGTTCTTTCATCGCAAGTTCTTTTAAGTCATTATTTAATTTTACAACTGCCATAGGCTCTACAAAAAGAGTGGAACCACTAGAAGACTGATCGTGAATCATCCCCGGTACTTGCCCTCGGTACTCCTGCTTTACCGGAATACAATACCGCCCATTTCGCATCGTTACTACCGTTTCCTGTAAATATCCTTTCGTGCTTTGGCTGTTTACCATAGAATTTAGCTGACTGTGGATTCGTTCATTTGCGGTATGCATCGAACGACGAATATCTTTTAAAGCCGGGCTGGCATCGTCTGCCATCTCTTCTTCTGAGATAATACAGCGGTTTAATTCATGATTTAATGGTGTAAGCGGCTCTAGCTTAGCAAATAAGCCGTCTAATGTATCATCTGGCAAATCTGTTGTATCATTTCTAGAAAATGCCTTTACCCGATTTGCTGTCTGCAAAAGAGAACTAACAGAAAGCAGCTCTCCCATTCCCAACACACTTCCCACTTTCAGCCGCTGAAAAGAAGCCCGAATATCCCGAATCCCGGAAAAAGAAATACTTCCCTTCTGCATAATCCTTCGATAAGCATCACTTGTCTGTGCCTGCTGATACTGAATTTCTTCTATATCAGAAGAAGGCATCAAACTTCTGCACAAACTCTTTGCATAATCGGAATAAGCATACTCCTCTAACCGTTTTGTAATCTTATCATATTCTAATGTTTTTAAAACCTTTTCATTCATAAAAAACTCCCTACTTTCCACTACTCGTTCCAATGCAGCCGATGCAGTTTCCCAGAAAGTTCCATATCACGAAATTCATTCTGACGAAGTGCCTCATAAAGCACAACTGCCACTGCATTAGAAAGATTCAAAGAACGAATCTCCGACTTCATCGGAATCCGCACACAAGTCTTTTCATAATCTACCAATATCTCCTCTGGTATCCCGGCACTCTCCTTTCCAAACATAATATAATCATCCGCACCATACGACACCTCATGATATGCTCTCTTTGCCTTTGTTGTCGCCATATAAATCTTAGCTCCCCGATTCCTTTCCAAAAAATCCTGAAAACTTTCATATACTGTAACATCCAAATCCTTCCAGTAGTCCAATCCGGCACGCCTTAACTGCTTCTCATCCAAACAAAACCCCAAAGGACGAATCAAATGCAGACGACTCCCCGTTGCCACACAAGTTCGTCCAATATTTCCAGTATTCGCCGGTATCTCCGGCTCATGCAACACAATATTCATAAAACCCAACAAATCCTCCTCTCCAGATAATCTGTTTTCTCTCCTCTATTCAACTCTTTTACACGCTTACTATTTTTTCGGTCTGAAATACACAGCTGAAAGCCAAAGGGAGCTCTATGCAGGGTCATCATTTCCCGTCGGCACTTAGACACTGTATTGCTGTGTTTT
>CAJUGZ010000019.1 GCA_910585855.1 uncultured Lachnospiraceae bacterium
CTCCACTCACTTACTCATGACTGAAGTCACGAGTATGCGTTCGCTATTTAATCAAGGAAATCGCTTCGTATGTACTCATGTGCACCACCTCCCTTCTTATGAAGAGAGGCTAACCACCCCATGTATGGTGTCCCTTGTATTTTAATATAACATAGACTTTCCTTCTCGACAAGCAAAAAATAAAAATCATTCTACTTTTTATCCAGAATGATTTTACTCCTCCTTCACCTCCGGCAATCCGGCAATAGAAGTTCCTACCGATAAAATTCCTGATAAAACGGATGCTGACACAACGAATCGCCAATCCACGGCACTCATCACGGCACTCGTCCCAATCGTAGCTACAAAGGTTTGCGCTACGGTTTTCACTGCCCGTACCCCTGCTGCCTTACACCATTTCTTACTTTTTTCGCTCATCATGTACACTCCTTTCTACATACCTACTTGTGTAAAAATAAATCCAATTACAATACCGATTACCGCTGTGATCATATATCCCGTTACCTTCCTCCACATCTCACCATCCCTGTTCTCTAATGCTTGTAGACGTTTCCCTTGCTCCACTAATTGAACCGTCATGTTCTCGATGCTAATGCTCATCCGATTAATTGAGATCGTTAAATCACTAATTTGCCGCACTTCCTCTTCTAAAATGCTAATTCGCTTACTCTGCCGCTCATTTGCTTCGTCCATTCGTCGAACAAACTCTTCATGCTCTGCTCTTGAAATTGCTGTGTCCATATCCTTCACCTTCACCTTCTTTCTTCATTTTTTATCGAAATACAACCTTTATAATATTCTCTGTTATTCTTTCTATAACACGATAACCGGATTTTGAAATTGTAGCAATCCCAGAATCGTTACACCTACAATAACCATTTACTTCACACGTTCCATCATCATAAACAGCTAAAACCCCTAACATACCAACGGCATCCCATTCTGGTCTATCAAAACGTGAGGTATATTTTTTATTTGGATCATAATTCGGATTCAGCTTCGGTCGAGTTCCTTCATAAATTAAATTTCCATCCTCGTCCAAAACTTCTTTTTCAACAGAATCCTTTCTTATCGTTTCTTTTACAGTCTTCATTATAATTTCTCCAGTTTCTTCATTTAATTCTGGAACTTCTCGCTCGACTTCTTCTATTAGTTCTTCTCTCACTATTTTTGGTGCAGGTTCTTGAACGATTCGATTAAATGCATCCCTTACATACATCCCATTCCAAGTATCACAATCTCCATTCCCAAGGACAAATGGCTCTCCACTGATAATTCCAAGAATATATTCATCCTGACTATTTGCATAGCGAATTTTTGTCCCATCTAAAGTAACAAAATGTCCGACTCGATCTTCTTTATTTGGGTTACTATCTAACCATTCGAAAAATTCGGCATAATCGGCAGCAGTGGAAGCAGTAATAGTAGAAGCTGCTTTTACTGTACCATTGAACATAACAGAAAATGCATTCGATTTACGAAGACTGTCAGTTCCATTCCCAATGATAAATGCATGTCCAATAGTATTATTATAAGCCCCATCAACCATTTCCACACTGTTTTTCCCCATTGCATGAGAAGCATAATTAGAAGCTATTGTATTTCGTCCCTCTGCATGAGAATCATTTCCAGACGCTGTTGTACCGCTTCCCTCTGCATGAGAATCCTCTCCAGACGCTATTGTACTGCTTCCCTTTGCATGAGAATTATCTCCAGACGCTGTTGTACCTCTTCCCTCTGCATGAGAATAATCTCCAGACGCTGTTGCAGAAAATCCCTCTGCATGAGAATAATCTCCAGACGCTATTGTACCGTATCCCTCTGCCGTAGCACGTCTTCCTATTTCAAAACCTTCTCTTTGTCCAGTTCTCACATAACCAGAAGTTAATCCTGCTAAATAGGGAAGATAAACCCCATTGTGATCATGTCCAGATGGCGGATAACTACTTGGTTTTCCTGATATATTCCCCCATGCTATATCATGCGTATGATCACTATGAGAAGCATACCATTTTGTTCCATTCTGCATAAAATATAAATCTCCATCTGCATCTGAGAACATCCCAGTATCTTCTAAACCATCGTTCGTAAAACTATATCCACCATTCTTTCCCTGACCCGCTAAGTATTTACTTCCGTTATGATTATGATTGCTATTCGCTTTTCCATTTAGTAAATTATCGGATTCCGTCTTGGTATAATACCGCCCATCATGCCCATGGTCTGCCGCCGCAAAATGTTCCGCATGGTATCCATCCAAAAGGTCTGCATTTCCACCATCATTCATTTTCACCCATGTAATTCTATTATTGTTTTCACCATCCACTAATGAACCTTTATACACGACAGGATTTCGATCGAGATATAATTCAATCGAAAAAATAGCGTTCATACAGCTGCATCGCCAAATAACCGTACTCCATGAAGCAGTCACTCCAGCTGGCAAATCTGGAACAGCATAGGAAGAAGCATAAATCACTCCACCCTGATAGCCTTCCTTCTTCTTAGCAAGAATCGCTTCTGCGTATGTACCAGAACGAATAAAAATAGGGGGATGAATCGAAATATTCTCATTAAAATGATTGGCATGGTAGCCATCTAGTTTATCTGCATTTCCTCCATCCCGATTGGCAGTAATCACAATCTTCTTACTAGCATTATCCGCATTAATCGTAACATTACTCCCTGCTTCCAGCGTAAAAGTAGCCGTTTTCCCATTCGCAGAAACCGTGACATTCCCAACTTTCACATTTGAAAAAGCGTTTTGATTGACTTCTGCTCCCGCTGCCATCCCATCCAGCTTTCTCTTATCCGCTGCCGATTCTAACCCATCCGCTGCCTGTGTCGCTACTGCAGTTCCCGCTTTCCCTGACCAGTTCTGCTTCTCTTGCGAAGTAACATGAATGGTTCCATCTGTTATATGTTGCTTTACTGTTTCTTGAATCGTTTCAGTTAGAACTTTCAAAAACACTTCATTATTTAATAAAGCACTCTTAATCTCATTCTCTAAATCCGCTGTAATAAGCTCTTCTTTTTCCGTCTTATGTATTTCTGACGTAAATGCTGGCGGATCTTTTATGGTTAAATTTGCCATCCTTTTCTCCTTTTTTATAATAAAAACGCCTACTAAAAAATCTCCTGTATCGAAAACTGAAATCGCATATCATCGTCCTTTCCTTTTGGAAGAAACGTTTTATAAATAATGAGATCTCCCTCTTCATCAAAGATACCAAGCTCCGATAAATAGGTATTCGCCAAATCAGCTTTACTTAATCCTGATTCATACTGACAAGTGGTCGGAATCGGATAATTGTGTTCATCCAACTCTATCCTCAGTAACTCATGGCGTAAAGAAACTTCCTCTCCTGTTGTAGGCAGCGGAATACGGTTTTCATCTACTCCACCATCTCCGTAAGCGATATATTTTAGCTTCGGCAGCGGAATATCTCCGGCGTGCGCTTTGCAAAGTTTTTCTCTCCCCTTTTGTGTAATCACAGCATCTGCCATGTCATTTCACTTCCTTTCCAATCAAATATCTTCATAATGAATGATCTGAGAATCATATCTTCGTGTTCCGTTATAACGATATGTCCCATCATACCTGCTTAAATGATAACCCACCGTCAAATCCACTTTGAAACGATGCGGCTTCTCCACTTCCATTTTCATGGAAAGAGCCTCCTCCATACGAATTCTTTGTACTCGTTCAAAAATATAAGTTAGCTTTTCTACTCTCTCACAAATCGGAATCCATGCGACTATCCCGCTTAAGTTAATTCCCCAATCATACTGAATCGGAATCGGATAATCATGCCGCATCGAAAGCTTTACCGGATAAAAATCAATCTTTGAACCAATTTTATATTTGTCATACCGATAACATCCATTATATTGCGCCGTTCCATCGTAATAGAGATAAGGCACATTCCGTCTAGGATAACACTCAGTCATAAAATGTAATTTTGTTTCATAAAAAATGAAAAGCGGAAGCAACACATCAATATGCTCCGCTACGATAAACTCTGTATGAGATTGTTTTATTTTTCTTAAAGCATTTCGCACCTGCTCTACTTCTAAAGTACCTTCCCCTATAAAAGTAGCCTGAAAAATATTCGGATGTGTAGGCACAAAACCATAAACACCCTTATCATTCACATCCGATATATGTACTTCAAAATCCGTTACATTTGATAAATACTGCTCCATTGTATAAGGCGTCATTGGTGCTCTGGTATCTCGCTTCTGATAAATGAGCTTCCTACGCTCCTCATAAGAAAGATCTTCTCTTACTGGAATTTGCCATTTTATCTCGTGATAGAAAAGTCCCCATGTCGCTGTTTCAGGAAAAAATTGATACGGAAGTTCCTCTACCAGCTTTAACGCCTCATCATATTCCAAACCCATTACTTGAAATAACCATTTTCCTACATAAGACTGATCATAAAATCCATTCGATACATAAGACAACATTCTTTTTGCACTTTCACTGGTAGGAAATCGCTCTAAATTAAACTCATTCATCTCGTTTCCCCCTAAAATCAAGAACTCCTGTTTCTGGATATTCCTCTTTTTCCAATATAATATTTTTCATTTCCTCATTCATTAAAAAACAATCAAAATCTTCTACTCCCGGAATTCCTGACAGAATCGGTCTAACATCATTATATCGAAGAACCCCATTCCTTTTTGCTTCATCATAGACTGCTCGAAGTCGCTCTAAAAATTCCTTTTTTATCTGTTCTAAATTGGTCGTATCATCATAAATCAAGCCAGTACAAATATAAGATACACTAATCATAGTAGCAGCCACACATTCCAATCTTGCACATGCCGTTGGAAGCCTTCTTGCACTTCGATCGTTTGGAGAAAGGATATAATCATATACGGCTTCAATCAATTTTTCATTTGCTGGCTGCCCATTCCCATCCACTAGCACCAATTTTACTGTACCGGGTCCATCAAAAGTTGAAATCACAATACACTCTCCTGCTCCCGCCTCTTTTGCCCAACGGATATAATCGCTGTCATTTCCTAAAAAAGTTAAACTATTGGCATATTCCGCTGCAATCCTATCATAATAACTATCATCCGTTTCCTGTTCTGTTCCCCCAGTAATCGGTTCTATATTAATCACAGATTGAATCTTTTTATCTGGTCTTGCCACCATACAAATCGTATTAGCTGCCACATTGGAATCCTTTCCTCCCAGAACAGCTGTAATCGCAACTTTTCCCGTTCCATCCTCTCCAATCTGACAAGATTCCTCTGTTGCATATTCTAATGCTGCTTTTCCCTCCGTTGCTGGTGTACAAAATACCGTTCCCGCTGCGATTTCTGCACCCGCTATTCCCGTTATCTGAATTATTCCAGAAGCATGTTCTGCCGGGCGTCGGCTTAAATGCACCTGCCGTCCATGGAAATCCAACCATTCATCCCACGCATATTCTGGAAATGCAATCATAATTGCTCGCATCATATGATAATTAATAAATTCATCTTTTTCTAAGGCAGCAGGCTTTGTGAAATCAAACGGAAAACCACCCGGCATATTATCTAAATCACTTGGTAGATTATTCATCATACGCTGATGAATTTCCTCTGCAGTATTATGATCCATAAACTCTGGATTCCTAAACTTCGGTTGCATCCATTCTGCCTCCTTATATTGTAATTTGAAACAGTTGATCCCATTCGATTCCCTTTACTTGAAAGGTACAATGCATTTCATCCGCATCCCATGTAAATTGAAAATTCGTTACAAACTCAGTACGTGGATTGACTCTTAAAGCATCAGTAATGGTGCGCTCTACCATAGATTCCACAATTTTTTCTTTATCTTCTCCAAGAGCAGCTTCCATTTTTACACCAATTTCATTCGGATAAGCAAGACAAGAATATCGTTCGGTCTGCGCAATTTTAAAACACCACATCATAAATCCTTCTTTTCCAGAACACTCCACTAAACGGTTTGCTCCATCCCGCACAAAATCACCCTTTTCCGCATCCCATTTTATGGTACGATAATAATTTGTATCATACTTGGAACGTTCTTCTCTAAATTTTGGTACTTCTACTACAGCAGCCGATACCCCTTCCATATTCCTCCCCCTTTCTTATGAATTCACCACAAGCCCTATCACTACTGCCTCATTCTGCACCCAAGCAACCAACACCTTGTCCCCTGCTCTCAAACTTCTCAATTTTTCTGGAATGAGTACTTCATGAAGATGAACCTCATCTCCATTTCCAGACTCTTTCTTTTCCGTTGTCACCGTCAACGTTTCACCTACACCTCCCAAGGTAAGATGACGTAATATCGAATAATCCCCTTTCGAAATTGGAACAGGAAATGTATTCGTAAGAAGACTTTCATTTGGCTGAATTTCTCCAAAATCCAGTACAAGGGAACGTTTATTTTCTTCTCTCATCCGATGCGTCAATACATTTGCCAATTTATTCATTCCCACGTTTTGTTCAAATGCCACTATATCAACCTCCCTTTAATCAAACGTTCCATCGTCCACCCAGCCATATACATTACTTTCGCTGTCGGTATGAATTAAATGCCATGGATGTGCTTTTCCAGAACCATTTTTCTTTGTAATTTTCGCTTTTCCTGCCCTTGCAGAATATCCTTTCGCTCCGGGATAACTACTTACATAATGCATCCCACCATGAAAATTCACAACATCCCCTTCCTGATATTCTTTTTTTATTTCTGTTTTATTTTCCGCTGTCACGGTTTGCAAATCAGCAAGTTCCAACTCCATTGTCATAGTAGCATGACTACAGTCATGCCGGATTCCTTTTATAAAATAATTATTTTCTGATACCCCAATCGTTACAAAAACGAAATCTCCTTTTCGAAGAAAAGGAACATCTGGTGCTTGCAAAGTCACCTTCTCCTTGATTGTCCCGTTTTCATCTAAAATTTGTTGTGCTGCAGACTTCGCATCCGCTAACGATTCATCCGAACCCCTTGTATAAATTCTTTGACGAATCCCATATTGAAGCAATCCGTTTAAGGTTGCCTCCACACTGGAATAGCCTTTCGAGTTCTCTTTCCCAATTACTTTTACCCTTGTAATCAAATCTGCTACACTAATCTGGCTGCTAATAGACTGTGTATTTTCTGCCTGAAAGACATAAACCATGGAATTGCTCCCTTTCTCCATAAAATCCACATACCCTTTCGCAGCACGCAAAAAATAAGTGCCACCACCTTTTTTCTTCACATCATCTAAAACATCAAAAATTATATCGGATACATAAGAATTATTATATTTTAGTTTACCATGTGTCACATTTGGACCATGATACTCCTGCATCGGTATCCCATAATCCTTGAAAAGCTCTGTTAAAATCGATTGTGTCCCTGTTCCAGACGGATAATAACGATTGTCCTGACTTTTTTGCAAAGAATAAAGAAGATCATAGTTCGTACATTTTAAACTATCACTCCTATTTTGCACTACGGGATTCCATGTCGTTACATAACCCCTTGCTACTTCCTCATCAAATGAACTGCCATCACTCGCATAAATAATAACCTGACACCCCGGTTTTATCAAAGAAGATAATTTTTCTTTTGACACATCACTATTTTTGACGGTAAAAGAAGAACGAACCGAAATCTCATTTTCATTTTCTTCCCATCCCAGATCGGTAATCACATCGGTAATGTTATACCAAATGTTATGTTCATCCACCACAAAAACCTGATATGTAATTTTTGATAAATCAATCATATACTTTCCCTACTTTTCTATTGGAATCGAAAGTGTTGTTCCCGGATAAATCCAATGCCCATGATCCGAACTCTTTTTTCCATGCGCCTTTGCCGTTGCTTCAATTCTTTCTGCATTGCACTCATAAATAGAGGTCCACTTTTGACCGCTTCCTAACTTCTTAGAAGCAATTCCCCACAAAGTGTCCCCACTAACTACCGTATAACTGGTATCTCCCGATGTATCCACACAGTCCTTTCTTGGAAGTAACATTTTCTCAGAAAAACCCTGCAATTCATCTATTGTATAAATCCTTAACTCTTTTGCTTGCATAAATGTAATCGAATATTTTATATTTCCAAAAGCACCATACACTTGAGGGGAAAAAGAAGAAATCGTTACATCTAAATTAATCCATGTATCAGATACAATTAAATTTAGTATCGTTCCTTTTTCCTGCCATTCTTGCAAAAGAGTGATACACAAATTGGGTTCTTGATAATACTCCATTTTTACGACAGATTCTTTCTTTTTGGAAGAACCAAAAAATTCCCCATCCCATGTAATTTCTGTTACATCCATTCCTCTTGGAATTTTTACTGTACCTTTCGATATAATTTCAAAAGACTGATACTGTGATCCCAATCTTCCTCGAATACTTTCTGGGTTCGCTGGAAACGTAAACTTTCTACCATTCCCGATTTCTGTCAGCCGAATATAAATATCTTTTGCCATAATCAAGATACTCCCTTTCTTGGCATATTAGATAATACCAGTTCCAGCCTTTCCGCAAGTTCTCCCCCCAATTCATCTGCCATCTCTTTCATATGTTTTCGAATGACTGCCAAAATGCTATCTTCTGATTGATGTTCCGAACAAGTAATATGAATCTCCGGTGACATCTGTACATTCACTTGGACGCCCGCATCCGCCGTTTGCTGTACTCCAGCAATCGAAATCGGTTCTTGCTGTACAAATTCATCTCCTGTAACATTTCCTATATTGGCATAATTGACTATGCCACCAGTCGCATTTTTTGCAATCCCTAAAATATCTCCTACCTGCTCATATAATTGAAACGCTCTTTGTCGTCGGCTTGGAATTAATGGAATAATTGCTTCTGGACCTTCCTCCCCGATCCAAGAAAGTTGTTTTCCACCCACATACCCTCCCAATGCATGACCAGTTACAGGTACATTTTGTGAAAAATAACCATCCATTAATGTATGCTTTCCCGTTACATTAATTTGCGCTGTTACGTAAAACGGATTCTGAAATGCACTACTTATCGACTCTTCCGCTGTCATCCGAATTCGTGAAGAACCAGAAGATAAACTATCGATCACTCCGGTATTCATTGCATCTCCCCAATTTGTACCAGCTGTGCGATATTCCTCTAATAAAGTTTCATAATAAGGATTCGAAATCGGTCCTTGTCCTGCCATATCTTGAAAAAAATCACCCATATACTCTTCTTTAAAACGAGTTAAAATATCCAAATCCTTATTTTTCTCTAATACGTGTGATAAAATTGTTGCATAATTTTCACATAGTGCTTCAAAGTCCTTTGCATCTGCATCTACCAGTGGCTGCACTTTATCCGTAACACCAGAAAAAAATTGTTCCGCTTCCGATGGATCAAGAAAATTCAATAAAGATTCCCATTCTTCATAAGAAAACTCGGTAAAATCAATCGCTGCCATCAATTCTTCCTTCGTTGGAACGACATTTTTATAATCTTGCAGCATCTTTTCTTTGATTCCTTCTGGCATGGCAAAAGCGGTCTGTTTTAATTCCATTGCAATCGTAGTCTGCTGAACATCATCCAATTCTAATTGATCCAATCCCATCCAGCGAATCACATCGGATACTGTCCATGCAGTAACATCTGGTTGTATTAATAAAGCATGTTCCAATAATTTTTCTAATTTTTCTTTTGTTGTACCTTCTAATTCGGGCAAAATTCCAGCCAGTTCCGTATCAAAGGCAGCGGCTATATTTTCCAGAGAAAAATCGCTTACACTTGCATAGACCTTATCCAATTTCGCATAATACCCCTGCGTTGCTTCTGCAACTGCCCGATCGTATTCTTCTGCAGTAATTGCACCATCAATTAATTCTAATCTTAAATTTGTTAATGTAACGGTTAATGCCTCACTATACTGTTCCTCTGCTGCCTGCATATTCGCTTGTAGTTCTTTTTGCATCGCATGAAAACTATCCAAATCCAATGATGCATCTTTATATCGAATCTGCAGTGTCTGAAATTGTGCCTCTGTCTGTGCCTGCGCTACCTTATCTGTCACATCGGTGATCTGTTCCTGCAGCTTTGCAATAGCAGAAGCCTCATCCATCTCATACTCAATCCCACCGATTTTAACTGAAATTTTATCCTCTGTCGAAATCACACCATCTGCTAACGCCTCTGACAAAACTCGCTGCAATTCTTCATTTGCCGTTTCTATTTTCCCCTTTAATCCTCCATAAAAACGATTTAAACCAGAAACATCAACTTCCTCATTCGTAAGAAGCTGTAAGGCAAGTGTTGCTTCATAATGCTTTTCTTGTAGATAAGACTGCGCCGATTTTACAAAATTATCTATTTCCGAGCGATAATTACTTTTATCGGAATCCGATAACTGGATACCAAGATTCACGTTCCAGTTTTCTTTTTTTATACGGGAAACAGCTGATTCCAAGTGTTCCCACGCTGCTTCTGTTTCAGAAGAAACCTGTGAAAAACGCTCGACGCCATCCGCCATATCAGCAAACGTAAGTTCACTTGCTATCTTTTTTACTTCTTCCAAAGAAAGTGTGATAGTACCAAAAGCTCCCTTTGCAACCGCTGTACATTCTTCCTGAAATAACTGAATAAATTGTTCAGCAGAAACTTCCGAATCATTCATTGCCTGTATTAAGGCATCGCTTTTCAACTTCATTTCATCCATCGAAAATCCCGTTGCTTCCAAAATTTTTTGTCCTTTTTCTGCCTGTCTTTGTAGTTCTTCCAGTTCCTTTTGCTCTTTTTCTTCCCGTTTTTGATAATCTTTTTTCACAATATTCCCCACAAGCGAACCCAAAGTACCACCAATTCCTGTACCAATCGCAGTCCCTAAACCCGGAAGAATCATTGAGCCTAACATTGCACCAATCGCTGCACCACCGATTTTCAATCCAGAAGAAGAACCATATGCTGTTTTCTCTTTTTTATCTTCCGAACGAATGGCTTGATACGCATCAAATAATCCACTTAGGATAGATGCCCCACCTGCTACCGTTCCCGCTACCCCTGCTGTACCTGCAGCAATCAATCCGGTGCTGGTGGTCGCTCCTGAACCAAACAATAGACCTGCCTTCCCTAATAAACCCAGCAAGCCGCTTCCTTTTGCCATCCCTGTACCAGCGATTTCCCCTGTTAAGGAATATTGTCCTATTAAAGAACCCATCACCGATTTCCCAGATTCTCCTTTTCCAAACAGTGCTTTTCCTATCTGAAACCCTCCCATCCCCATTCCGACAAACGGAGATGCCATTTTCCGAATGAGCAACGCAGAAAAAAGAGAAGACAATCCCGCCGATTCTCCTCCCGGCAGCAGTTTTGCTGCATCAGCAAACAGATTCTTTATTCCCTCCCACAACTTTGATTTGATGAAATCAAAATCAAATCCTTCTGAAAATCCTTTTGCAAATTGAATTCCAACACAAGCTGCCTCGTTCGTAGTATCCGATAAATCAATTCCTAATAAAGCTAAAATCCCACATTTCAAACCAGTTCCAATCCCATTCCCTATGGATGACAAAATAGAAGCAAGCTTTTTCTTACCAGTACTACTCCACCATGTAGAAAACGGTTCTATAATAAATTCATCCCACGCAATTTTTACTTTTCCAAAAAAATCTGCCCCCTGCCATTCCTTCGTATCCGCTATTGCATGAAATTTCTGCTGCATCCGGTCAACCTTTGTATCGAACCAATCCATAAATTCATCGAGCCCCTGCTCCACTGCGGGCATCTGTGCGGTAAGCCAGTCCGCCAGACTTCTCACATATGGTGACAGCCTTTCGCCAAAAGATATTTTTACACCATCTATCGCACTTTGTAGTAAAGTAATCGAACCAGATAAATTGTTTAACATGGTATTTGACATTTCCGCTGCTGCCCCATCTGCATGATAAATTGCTTCCGTTAATTTCTCATAATCTTCTGTAGAAGTGTTTAAAATCGCTAATAAACCAGCCTGTGCCCTTTGTCCCGCTATCGTATTAGCAAGATTTGTTTTTTGCTCATCATTATAATCGGCTGTGACTGCCCGAAGTTCATTCATCACTTCTGCCAAAGGTCTTGCTTTCCCACTCGAACTATAAAATCGGATTCCCAATTTTTCAATCGCATCTCGTGCACCATTTGTATTTGTAGATAATCGTGTAAATAAGGAATTTAACTCTGTACCTGCCTGTGATGCTTTAATTCCACTATTTGCCATCAGTCCAACCATCACACCCACATCTTCAATGCTATAGCCTAGTGTTCCAGCCATTGCACCAGCATACTTAAAAGTTTCACCCATCATAGAAACATTCGTATTGGCACTGGAAGCTGCCTTTGCTAATACATCAGAAAAATGCGTTGCGTCACTGGCTTTCAGACCAAACGCCGTCAGTGCGTCTGTGACAATATCGGATGTCGTCCCTAAATCTTCTCCAGAGGCAGCAGCTAAATTTAAAATCCCATCCACACCATCCAGCATTTGCTGTGTATCCCATCCTGCCATTGCCATGTACTGAAAAGCCTCTCCTGCTTCCGCCGCTGTAAACTTCGTTGTTGCACCCATTTCTTTTGCTTTTTCTGTCAACTTTTCTAATTGTACACCGGTTGCCCCACTGATCGCCTGCACCTGTGACATAGTAGCCTCAAAATCCTTATAGGTGTTTATTGTATCAGCAAGCCCGACACTCACGCCAAAAACTGCTCCGGCTTGGAGGATAGGATTCTTTAGTAGGTTTATCACGCCCCTTATCGGAGCTGTTGCATAATCGACAGCTTTTAATGTAACATTCCAAGCTCTGCTACCAAAATTCTTCCATCCTGAACCAATGATTTTGAGGGCTGGGGAAATCTTATCTTTTGCTTCAAGCAAAACCTGATACTTTTCTTTCGCCCACGATGCAAGGGATTTCTGCGTCTTTTGAGCTGATTTATCAAATTTGGAAACCGTATCGCTCGCCTTTTTTGTTGAGCTGTTGGCGTTGTCAGCGGCGATTTTCATGTTCTTTAAATTTTGCGTCACTTTCGACAACTCTGGGTCGGTGTTATCCACAGTGTCAATTTCAACCTCAATCTTGATTGGGTCAGCCATTATCCCCTCCTCCTTTCGGTTGTGATGATTCTATATAAATTCTTATGGAAGCCAGCATAAACGCCTGTACACCTTTGGGCTTTTGGTAAAATTCGTCTGGCGTGATTCCTGTCCGCTGAAAAATATGATGTAGCAAACAGGTTTTTCCACCAGCTTCAATTAGTTTTTTGCTACTTCCTCAAGGTTGCTGTCGTAACCGCTGATATTATCAATAATGTCAAGCACCCTGTCCTTTTCTCCTGCCTTTAAGCAGTATTCGATTACGTCCAAGCCGCTTAAAATCTGTAATCCCTTATTTCTAAGTGACTCCCAGACTTTCTTGTTATCCCAAAGTTTTTCTCTGTCTGCCTTTACTGTAGCAGTATGAATAAGGGCAGCTCTATACTTGATGTTGTTTGTTTCCTCCGGTAACTTCATTCCGAACTGCTTATTTCTCACATATTTAGTCCATTTCTTCTTGCACCTGTCGTACTCGTCCTCAGAAAGAGGTCTAACGCTGAACGCAAAAAACAGTTTACCGTTTCTGACAATCTCGATAGGCTGTGTTTCATCATTAGTGTAGTTGGCAGCCTCGATAAGTCCCTGAATGAAGTCCTCCTCGTTCAATCGAATCTGATTCTTTGCTTCCTCTTCAGTAAGCTCTATCTCCTGAACTGGTACATTTGCCTCTGTTGCTGTTTCCTCATTTATAATTCCTACGGTTGGTTTTGTCTTGTATTCTGGCATAATGTTTTCCTCCTATAATCAAAAAATTGTAATAAAAAAGAGAGAGCATATCTTCCCTGCACCCTCTCTGAATGTTATTTATTCTGTTACCTTTCGCTCCTGCTAAGTCGATGCTTAGTCAATACTAAGCAAGCTCTGTAAATCAGGCGGCTGGTTTACCGCAAAATTCCAAGCTCTCTTAACCACGTCTCCTGTAGTAATGTTCTGCAAGTCAACCTGTCCTGACGGTACACACTCGCTGTACACCATTCTCTGTTCCGAGCCGTTTCTTCCATTGAGCGTGCCCTGAAAATTCCAATACGGCATTGTCTGGGTTTTCATAGCTTCTATAAGTTCCTGAATGAAAGCATCATCTTCAATAACAATCTGTGACATTGTAAGCGTTACCTTAAAAGTGTTCGCTGTTTCCAACTCCTGTGCGTTGCCTAATACGGCATAGGAAGAATTGTTGAAAGATACGTTAGACGTAAACGATTCAACTGTTGCCAAAAGTACACCATCCGCATTGTAAAACGCACCATCTTTACCTGTTCTAGCATGACGTGCGTCTCCAGCTGCTCTTGTATTAATCATTTCTCGTTACCTCCTTTATGCATTTGTGCTGAACTGGAATTTGTATGTGAGATAGATATGCTCCATACTATCCTTGTCAACTACTCCAATTTCAAACCATGCACTATCTCCATCCGCTGTATAAACAGAACTTTCCGATACGGTGCATAATATTAGCTTGCCTTCCGCAACCATTGAATTACCGACTGCCTGTAACTGACTGGTAACGGTTGCTCTGCCGTTCTTATCATTGTCAACTTTTCCGACAAGGTTATCTGCTGTCACGTTCATTCTGCGAATAAGCTCAAATCTGGTCTTCACTCTCCTAATTTTCTTCCAGCCATCATCTTCATTGTCTGCTGGAGTGATAAGGGTATTAATTGCGTTGTCAATCCATACCTGCTTTGCGCTGTTGTAGGAAAGAACGATACACCCTTTCTTCTCCGCTGCGATAATTTGCGAATTTGTCAGCCTTTCAAGAATTTCAGTAAATCCATTGATAACCGTATGTGTTAAGGAAGAATTAGAAGCACACGCTCCAATCATTCCAGCCAACCTTGCAGCTGTACGGTATCCATCAATCTCCGTTCCCTGTTCACTGATATGTGCATTAAGTACATAGTGCATTTTCTTATCATTAAACGCCGCCGCATGTGCTGTTCTGGTGTCATAGTCAACAGAGCATGTTTCGGCTACAACTCCCATACCCAACGTACCAACGTTAAACACACGCTCCAGAAACGCCTGTAACAAAAGGTGTACCGCCGGATCTTCCGTATCCACACAGATTGTGTTAAAGTCGTAAGGTTCAATCTGCATATACGCATTTGAGTAATCACTAATTGTTATCTGCGGATCTGTACCAGTTGTAAAAATACTCTGCGATACATTAAGCATTACCGCTATACCCTTACCTGTCTTTAACTCTGCCTTGAACTTCTTGGAAGCAGAAAGAGCTTCGACCAGAGCTGCAGCCTCTCCCTCTCCAGCCGTAAACTCGACTTTCTCAAACTCCATCGTTCCAGCGTAAATAATGCACTCCTTTATGGTACGGTCAGACAGTTTCTCTCTGATTGTCACCGTAAATTCCTTTTTTCCCGGATAAACCGCCGTAATTGTTACCGCTGCCTCTCCTCCCTCGTCGTTCAGCGTAATTGTTGCCGCTGTACCACCATTGCCTACTCTACAAGCAAGGATTGTCTGTGCTCCTCCGCTGATAACTTCCTGAATAGCGTCTGTCGTGCCGCCATTGCCAAAAGTATCTTCGTAACCGTCGTTTCTGCTAAGCTCCACCACCTGATTCAGCGGTCCAAAGTCGGATTTAAAACATACCGCAGTCACACCGTTAATAACATCAGATGCCGCATTTATACCCTGTTTCTGGATATTGAAATATGCACCCGGTCTTGTCTTTGTTTCTCCAACAATGTAGGTTTCTGCCATTATTATTGAACCTCCTTTTTCATAAATTCTTTGACAATTTCTTTTGTTTTGGAAACGGTACACTCACTGATTCCAGCGATTTTTAATGCAGCCGCCACACACTCTGCTTTTACTCCAAACAAGTGTCCTGCATTTGCAGACAACTCCTCTGCCATATAAATAGATTCTGTCTGCTTTACTGATTCAGATTTCACCTGTGCTTCTATCGCTTCGGTTTTCGTTTCTGAATCAGCAGTTGTGGTCTTTTCTTTTGCCGCTGCCATAACCTCATACCTCCTAACTGTAATTTACTGTTGCATGGTTCAGCTCGTATGGTTTCGCCTTATAACGAAGTAATCCATATCTGCCGGTAATGAAAATCTGACCGTCTTTGAGATAGTCTGATTTGTTATCTATCTGCAACCGGCGAATAAACATAGGGGACTTATCAACCAAGATAATCTCCCCAGAGAGGGATAGGCTCTGTACGATTGCCATAGCCATTTTCCGCCTCACTCCGCTATCAGGGCATAAAATATGGACGGAAATTTTTCCGTCCAGCCATACCACTGTATTGGTTTGCTCTGCCAGTTCAGCATTTGTTAATCGGCAGTAAATAACTGGCTTTTCCTTAGAAGCCTTTGTTATCTCTGCCACAACATCCACCCCTAATACTACACAATCAGGGTACATTTCCTTAATATACCTACTTGTCGCAATGATTGGATCTGGGTCTGTCGTTTCCTGACTTGCGTACTCCAGAATGTCAAACCTGATTTCTGTCCCCATAATCAGGTCATTTCTCTTTTCCTCCATCTCGAAAGCGTCTGACCTCGCCCATGCAAACGCATAGATAGAACCGTCTGTTGATTTAAGCAGTACGTCTTTTAGGCAATCTCTTACAAATGGTTCAATTCCTTCCGGCGTTACTTCCTCTGCATCCTGCGTGTTCTGGCAGTACACAAAGACGGATAATGTACCAGCACTGTTTCTTTCTTCGTTTGCCTGTAAATCATAATTGTATATCAGACGTGGGTACTGTGATTTTCCTCGCCAGCCGGACTGATTATCCTCTGGTGCAGCCGGACTAAATACAGCTGGACTGCCAGAAAACGTTGCCAGCATATCTGCCAGCTTCTCCGATTCTGTAAATCTCTTATAGATAAGCTCTTCCAGTATCATGTGCGTCATACCTCTATTTCCGATGTATCACCTGTACTATCATTTTCTGGTACGGGATATGCTGTAACCTCTGATAAATCGGCAGAGTATCGGATTTCCCAATCTCCAGCCACTACATCTTTAGCCTGCATAATAAAGTGATTTGTCACATTACCGATTCTGGGGTGATACTGCACCACAATCTCCTTGTCGGTAACAGCAGCGACAAACCCGCCTCTTCCCTCTTTCCATGAAAAATGCTTTGCATACAGGAGATAACCAATCTTAACTTCTGACGTATCAAATACCGATTCTGGCTTTTCTGTTATTAGTGCCATGTCTACCTCCTACTGCGAATAATCTTCGCTCATAATCCTATCAACCTCCGGCTGTGCCTTTTCCTTTATCCTATCTACATAAGGTCTCGCCGCTATTTTGCTTGTGCCATTCTCCAGATAACCAGCATATGGTGTCTGGCTTTCTATGTACGCTATTACCTTTGTACTTTCTAACAAATTAGCCGATACTTCAACGCCTCCAGTCCAATTAAGCCGTAGCGCACCTATACGCCTCGCTGGTGGTTCTCCCGGTGCTGACGCTGTATATCGTCTTTTGGAATTTGGCTTTCGATATTTCCTACCGCTACGCTTTCCTCTCAGGACTTCAAGTTCCGCATTTCTCAAAGCGTTCTTTACCCTCGTGCCTCTTGACCTTACCTGTCGGTTAATACTCTTTACGGTATTTTTTACCGCTTCTTTTACTCCCTCTGGAGCTTTTGCTGGTGTCATCTTACATCACGCCTTTCTTCCGCATAGTACAGTGTTGATATTCCCAGCCCTCCAGTATCGTCCACATCACAGATGTAAAAAAGCCTATCTCCTAAGATAAGCCTGTCTGTCCTTTTTGCCCTCGGCGTTCCGCTTTGGACTATGGTATGCGTCACGATATGATCCGGTAAGCTGTGGTTTTCAATATCCTTTTCCGTCGCTTTTGCAAGACAGCCTTTCAGCGTTTTTGTACCGTTTCCAAAATGTTTGTTTACCACTCTGCCGGTACTGCTTACTTCCTGACCAGTATTCTCAATAATGAATTCCTTGAACATATTTCCCGGTCTAAGATACATCAATCTTGCGTTGTTCATAAACCTCTCGCCCTTCCATTCTGCTGCATACCTGTATAAAAATACGGCGGCTTATTGGAATCCGTTCCACCTTGAAACATTGGTATACTGCAGGATTCAACGGATACTTCTTTTTTTAATCTCTCATAATCCTCTCTCCACAGCTTTGCTCTCTCCTGCATATACAGCCATAAAGGACCAGTCTTAGTATCCACCTCATAAGCAAAACGCCGACACAAACTTTCTAATAGCATCAATTTTGCCCGCTTCCAAGAATTCGGATAGCTGTCTATCGCTGCCTGAATTTCTTCATCACTCAAGGCAGCGGTATCCGAACCACCCTCTACCATAATATCACCTAACTCAAACCTCATGCGATCTACACAAAATATATGAATTTGTAACGGGTTATAACTATACATCACTTTCTATCGCCACCTTTTAATTTCTGCACTTTTGTCATAGACTTCGGTTCGGTTCTTTGCTTTCCAGACATTGTTTTTTGCAAATCTTCTGCTATCCTTCCTTCCAAAGTATGGAGCGATTCTGACGTTTGTACCATTTCTCTAATTTCTGAAATATACTGGCTCTTTAATAACTTCGGAATTCTTTGTGGAAGAAGTACAGCATCGGAAATATAATCACCGGGATAGTAAATCACACTTCCGATCTGCAATCGTTTTTCACATAAATACATCATTCCTCCCCCTTTATACACATCCCTTCATATAACAAGCCAAATCATCACAAGTCTTTTTCATATCCGTAGACATCAGCCCTTCCATAAATTCCGAATGAGTACCACCTTCTCCTTCAAAAACATCTGTTCCCATCCAGTTTCCATTTCCTAGCATGTCCCATGTGAAAATATAGCCAGCAGACGGTTCATCAATACTTGGATTTGCTGTCGTGTAGGTAAGTAATGCTCCATCTGGTTCACAAATAAACTGCATTTGATCCGGCTGCCCTTCCTCTGCCATATTATAAGTGGCATCCAATACTTTTACTTCCTCTACACCAAATAATTCTGCCAATACACGTTCATTCACCTTAGCTGGATTTGCTGTACTCCCAGTATACTTTACTCGCTCTAACAAATCAGGATGTTCCTTTAATGCATTAAACGTATCATATCCCAATGTGAGCTTGTTCGGCATCCGCCTTCCATTTAATTTAATTTCCCTCTTTCTAGCATCAAAAAAACTAATGGGATCGGAATTTGCATCAGAAAATTTAATAAACTGACTTGAACCAGCCGTCGTTCCCGATACGATTCCTTCATATTCATTTTTCCAAACACCCACATGAAAGAATCGTTTTGCAAACATAACATCTAAATGAAGCAGTTGCTGATCCACAATAAAACGGTTTCTTGTTCGTCTTGGATCAATCGAAGGTGGCACATTGGCTCTCTGATAATTCACCGCACTAATCGAATCAATCCCTACAATAATTTGATCTACTTCACACTTATAAGTATCATCACGATATCCCATTTGCGCAGGTGCTACCTTCCCAAACTTTGGTTTTCGCTGAACATGATCCCTTGCTAAATCCCCCTTATTATAGATATAATAATAGCCCGTTGAAAAATCAACCGGGCAAATAGGAAAAATATGAGTTGCTACATAATCACTGGCATTTGAAAAAAATGCCATACTCATATTGGTTAAATAACGATTTGGTTTCCATCCTTTTGCAATTCGTACCTGCAGTTCCGCTGCACTATTTACCGTTCTTCCAATTCCACTCATGCGTTTTCTCCTCCCTCTGTCTTGGCAGCAGACTGATAACCTGCTTTCATGATTTGCACCGAAACCCAAGTACCCGCTTTCGATGCAGAACTTAATGCCACTGCCGTAATAAAATCTCCATTCTTTGCAGCCACTGCCTTACCTTCTGCATTGGTTGTCAATTCTGCTCCTGCAGAAATCGCTTCTCCAGCTACCCACTTTCCAATATCTTTTATCTGAATATCTACATCCATTCCCTGTTCCACCACGTCATCCGTTTCTAAAATAGAAATGCCAATTACATTTGCGCCAGCCGTTGGTTTTACCACCGCTCCATTCTGAATGACCAAGGCAATTCCTCGTGCATCCTCCAATTTTTCTCCTGCTGGTAAGGTAATCGTGGGACTTGTATTAATACTTGTTCCAAAATAAGTCGATCCCATTGTTTTAATCCTCCTTTTCACACCGTTCTGCAAGGGCAGGATTTTCTAAAAACACTTCATCCAAAGCCTGTGCCTTTGACAACCCTGTCTTCGATTTCATCAACTCCATCGCTTTCGCATCTGCCTCAGCCCATGCACTATTATCATTAGATCCATGACCTGACTTTCCTAATTCCCCAAACACGCCTGACTTTTCTACTGTAGCCACTGCCTGATCTAAAATAGCGATCATATCTTGGTAGGCACTGCCTCCTGCTGCCTTTAAACTCTTTAGCGTAGGTACAAGTTCCTCTTCCTTTTTTCCGATAATGGCATATCGTTTTGCTATCGCATAAAGTTCTTTGTCTTCTGCTGCTTCTCGAAATTTCTTTAACTCCTCTAATTCTGCTTTCACCGCTGGATGAAGACCTTTATAAATATCATCTGCTGCAAAACCTTCTTCCTGCACAATAGAACCTGCAGAGGAAGGCTTTGGTTGTATCACTGACTTTGCAACCGAACCCTCCAGTGTCTGCTGATCCATTTCAGATGTTTCCATAGAAGGATCGGACCGCTTCTCAATACTTTCTAAAAAGGCTCTCTCGGCAGCCGTTAATTTACTCTTATCAATCTTCATTTCCTCTTCTCCTTTCTCGTTTTCATGAATTTGTCCGGCAGCAGCTGCTTCCTGAATCGAATCATGCAATCTCTCCACTGCTGACTTCATCCTTTCTAAATCCGCTTCTGTTACCTCTTCTTTCTTCTTCACAATGCCTGTTTCCTTCCCACCAGACCATTGTGAAATACATTCCTGCACCGTACGATGAAATTCATCCAAACTCTCCTGCATCGCATTTTCCATCGCTACGCTATCTAACTCTCCATCGTTTAAAATAGAACACAAAGAATTTTGCAGTGCATAACAGACATCCCATATTTCATCTACGATTTTTCTAGTTTTCATTTCATGAAGTTTATCCGTAAATCCCTCCGCATTTTCTTTTGCAACTGCTTCGATTGCAGCTGCCATTTCTTCCTCTTCTATCCCTGCTTTTCCAATAAGACCAAACAACTTTTTAAGTATATTACTAGAATTTTTCGGTTCTTCTTTGTCTTTTTTCTTTCTCATTTTAATATCAGCATCAGGATTTGCCCCTTCATCTACAAAATCTACCTTTTTAATTTTAAGATTCTTTAGCTTTGTTGCCACCTTCTCGTTTCCTTTCTATAAAATTTATAAAACAAAAAGACATCTGTTTACAAATACCTTTTGACTTATTCCAAATATATATTATTTCTACGCTTCATCTATCTCTATCCTTTCTGCCTCGCCCTCGATCGAAAACATAGAGTAAGTTCCATTTTTTACCTTTTCCCATACACCAGAATCCATAACTTTGAATCCAATCCACCAGCCAACGGGCAGTGTTCCTACGGGAATACCCATTGCTGCCATTTTATCCTTTGTAAATACAACACTTTCTATTAATACAGCAACCCCACCTCGCTCATGCATTTCGCCACCTTCCCCGTAAAGCCTTACATATTCATAAGCTGCTTCCTCCAGCTCATAAGGATCGATCCGATCGCCCTGCCAATCCTCTATCATCTCACCATCTGCACGTATCGATACGCTTGCCCATCCAAAAGCAAGACGCCTGTCATCATCCGATTTCGTTATTTTGAAACGTCCCTTTAGAACCTCACTTCGTTTTTCAATTAGTTCCGAAAATCTTTTCACTTTATCTTTTCCGCCTACCTTTCAAAATATAGGGGCTGTGAAAAAATAGGAGTGGAAAAACTCCGACTTTCACAGCCCTTTTCTAGTACAGATAAATTTAAAACTACAACTTTTCATAATAAAAACAGTCTGCATCTTCATGTGCCCATATTTCATTTGGAATACCACTAGATGGATTCTCTGTTCTCGGATATATGGAACAGTGATAGTTATCATGGTTCTGTTGGTTTTTACATTTTATGCAAATCGAATTTCTCCAACGAATAATGCCATCACATATCATGGTAACAATTTCAGCAGATCCCAACGGACCAAACAGTTTCTTTTCTTCTAATGGTGGATTACTTTTCAGAAACTCATCAATCCAAGTATTCAATTCCAACCATTCATCATCACTTATACTTCCAGCATGATGCCGAATACGTTCATTCACCTCTTTCGCCGTCATATTTTTTAAATCCATAATCATCTCTCCTATTGACATTTAAATAAACAACTTTGTCATGCCGAAATCCAAAAGGAATTATACCCGATACTCTTCCCTAAGTTCCTTTATTTTTTTTGATATTTTTGCTGTATCTGTGCAAGTGCAACAAAATCGAGTCCATCTAATCTTGCACCACTAACTGGTTGCGGATCATGCCCATCTACTAAATAAGGTTCTGCTTCTTTTAACCAATCCGCTTTTAAATTTGCAAATTTTTCCATCATTTCCTTAGTGTAATGGTTTTCTGACATAATGAACATATCCCTCCTCGTGAAGAATCGACTTTTCTAACTAATTCAAGTTTTACCTACTGATTCTCAGCGAATTTTTCAACCAAATCAGAAAACTTTTTCAAAACTCCACCTTCTTTCACATCCTAAAATACAAGAAAACTAGATTATTGTCCTATTATTCGCTTTCTTCCTGAATTTGGTGGTGTTTTATAAAGTTCCTCACGTGTATTCGATACACGAGGAAAAATTTTTCCAACATGTTCTCTTACCTCTTTATCACTCATCATCAATTCTTTAAATTCTGCACGCCTCTTATCAAATTCTTCATACGTCTGAATTGCTAAAAATTTTTCTTTCGTTGTCATTCTACCACCTCCCGAAGCAATTCATAAAACTCTACAAAATCTTTTTTTAATCTCTCCTGTTCCATAACATAAACCCGAAAAGGCTCTGATATAAATTCCATTAATACTTCTTTTTTCAGGCTTCCATCATCATGAAATGCGTCTATTGAATTATACACATACAATCTTCCTTGATATTCGGAAACAAATTTTTCATTTTTTAACAAAAAAACTTCCCTTGGATTTCCTGCAGCATCTTCATATATATCTGACATAATTTCAAATACAGAAACATGACTAATTAATTCATCCATAAGAGCATTTACTTTTGCAGACGAAAGCATTTTATTTTCAACCATATGACCGATTTCATGAATCACATCTTCCACTTCAGCATTTTTTGCTACATACATTATATCATTTCTATAGTCATATTGGCTAGCCCCAATTTGTCCAACATCAATAATCGTTCCTTTACTAAGTTCTTTTCGTACTTTCATTGGAACAGAATTAATTGCCTCCTCTATTACTTTTAATTCTTCCGAAATATCTTGTCCTTGTACATGCTCTCTAATAAAATAATCTATATCTTCTATATCTCTATTGATTTCTGGTTCTAATTGAGAAGATGAGGATACCGCTCTTTCTACTTCTATATATTCCACCGCACAAGCACACCTTGGATGCGCCGGTGGCAACCTGTGCTGTCCCCGAAACAAAGCCTTCCCTTTTATCTTAAAATCAACATCCATTTCTAATTCCATTCCATCAAGAGAAGCACAAATCTCACACACTGCATCATCACCAGAAGTACACCAACGCTTTTTTACCTCTCCTAATAAATTCTGCGCCTGTGCTTGCCGGATACTTTCATCCGCACCATAATTGTAGGCAAAGGCACTTTCGGTCTGCGCAATCGTCATTGCCCTTTGTCTATGTTGCCGTTCTGCATACTTTTGTGCTGCCTCTTGTGCTTTTCTTTGGATGCTCTCTGCTTTCATTCTTGGATGTTCGTTTCTTAAGTTCGTGGCAATCGTATGATAATAACGAAAATTTGCTTTCGCCTGCTCCTTTGTCAATCCAATGCAAGGACGTATCATTTGCGATAATTCCTCCACGGTATGATGATCTCTTATACTCTTTGTTAATAACGTTGCAATCGCTCGTTTTTGCTCTTCTGTGCAAACCGTAACAAATTCCGCTCCCCGATCTCGAATCCAATTTAAAATCCCCTTTGTTTGTGCCCGAAAGGAAAAAGGAACGTCATCCAAAAGCGGCTGTCTTGCTGCTCCTGCCTTAACTGCATCCATCCAAACAGAATAAAACTGATTTGCTACCAATGTCGAATAATCCTGCGACCATAATTGAAGTGCCTCTGGACTGACCGTCCCATCCTGTACAATTTGTCTTAATTCAGAATATCCAATCGCACATTGCTGATCTTCCCAAAATCTTGTTAAAATACGAACCGGCGTTTTTATTACATCATCACTTTCCAAAAACAGCTGCAATCTCTGTAAAACTTCTTGACTTTCCCTTGTTTTTACTTTTCGAATTGGTCGAATCCATGAACTCCATCGCATGGTCATTTCTTACATCCTTCCTAGTCGTTTCTTTGCCTCTTCCCTAAGAATCTCCTGTTCTTCTGGTTGGTTTCCCTTGGATTCTCTTTCTATTTCAGGAGGTTGATTTTGCTCCTGCTGCCTTTCCCGCTTCTCCTCCCATTCCCTAGAATCCACCGTCCGTTTTGGAAGATGCCCGACTTGCCGAATATAATCCTCTAATCCATCATCTGGAACTAATACTCCAATTCCGGTCATGTCCTTAATAAACGTCGATATTTTTGTAATATCCACATCCTCTATATCTCCATGTGTCAATTTGGGATAATCGGTTATGCCATTAAAATAAGCTCCATTTATATCAATTAAGGATGGAATCCCCTGACTATTGAACGTTTCACAAATAATATCTAAAAAAGCCCCGCAAGCCATCGCAAATAATGCGGTCTTGTCGGAGCTTAACGCCCAACTTCCATTTTGTTGATGTCCAAGAAAAATAAAATCTGCCAGTACGGTCATCGCCATCCTTGTGTCATAGCGTTCAATAATCGCATTGGTGTCAAACTGCCTCGTTCCACCAGAACTAAGTAATTCCAGTTGAAATCCATTCGGAAGAACCACCCCTTCTAGTTCATCTCTGCGAATATTCCTTACCATCGCTTCTAATCCCACACGAATTGCCACGCTTTCCGGGGACTGCTCATTCCATAAATCAAAATTTTCTGGTCCATAAATAACAGGAAGACCTGCCAAATCCCGTTCTATCCCAATTCCTTCAATCTCTTGAATCCTTCTTTTAAAATACCAAGAACGATACGCATTTCTTAAAATACTTCTTCCCTCTGGATTATTTTTTCTGCTTTTCGTTCGAAAAAGCAATGCTTTATTAATGGGAATCGTATAAAGCTGAAAATAGGGCGGTGGCATTTGTGTCATTCCTAATAGATTATCCTCTTCATCATATTCCCATTGATATAACGTTTCCTGTGCTCTGATCGGCAGCTTCTTCCAACCGATCAGACCATCCGCATACTTGCTGCGTGTCCTACTATCTTTTGTATTTCCCATACGCCGCTTATATACGATTTCATGGAAACTCCATCCATACGTGAGGAAAGACAATATTTCAGAAATGGTATCGATCCATGTATCCTGCATATCGTTCATGCAGCTTTCAATAAAGGCAGCGGCTTCTCGATCCTTCGCACGACTCCCACTTGGCTGTACATTCCAACTTGCCTGCCGAACCAACATTTCAATCGCAAAAAGGATTGCACCAATAACATCATCATTCTCGGACATTTCCCGGTAAGTTTCAATTCCCCGTTTCCCTCGCAGCTCCGGTAAAAACTCTTCATAAATCACACCACTATACCGCCGCTGCCCGATCCGTCCCATTTCTTTTTTATCTGCCAATCCTTTTCACCTCTTTTCTCGTTCGATCAAATTTTTTCGAATCATTCTTTTATTGCAATACAACGATTCTCAAATTTTTTATAGGCATCCAGATACAATTCTGCTCGATCCCCATTAAGCGTTAATTCATAATACATCCTATCTAGTAGTGTTGTACTCGCTAATGCTTTCCAATTTTGCAATGTTTTACAATACCATACAACAAACACATCCTCGGTTGTAATCTGTTTCCCATCCGTTTTGTCCAAATGCTCATTTGCATAATCCCTGACAACACTTTTTACCAATTCAAAAAACTTTGCTTCTGTCATCTTTTATCCTCACTTCCAATAACTATTTTTTCCTAAACTACTATGAACCGGCGGTGCAGAATAAACCACACTATTTTCAATTTCATGAAATGCAGAACTACTCGCATCCACCATATCTTTAAATTTGCCTTCTGGAAATGATTCAAGTTGATTCAAATACATCTCATTCCACTCTGCAATCAACACATCCACATTTCCCTTATCCATTCCTTCTAATCCAAGCCATTGTGCTGACAACGGCTCTGCCCTTGTCACTTTATCTCCTGATTCTGGTACGATCTTAACTGGAAAACCGGAAAGAAATTTTAAAAAACTTTCTGCCTGCGCTTTCCCTGCTTGCCCCGGATCTTGTGGAAGCCGTGTTACTACTCTCCCATATTTTGCTTTATCCGCAATACAGGTTATTCTTATCAGTTCTCTCACTTCAGCTGAAGACAAGCGACGATTAATGACATCCGCTATAACATAACGCCCATTCTTTCTCTTACCAATTAGAACCCCCGCTGTATAGGCTGGATCACCTTTTTCATCCTCTGACGTTGCAGCCAAATCCCATCCTCTTGCCCATACAATAACATCCGTGGGCAGCTGTTCTAACAGATTGACTTTTATTCTCCGAAACAACAAACCGGCAGCAGGTCTAATTTTCCAGTTTCCCTTTAACAATCGTTCTCGATCAACGAATGGCAATGCTTTTAAATTGCTAAGATATTGCGGATTCGTTTCCATAAGAACCTGATTATCCTTCAGGCTGGATGCGATAAAAGTAAAAGATAAAATATCTGCTTCCTCTGCTCCCTGTTCCAATACGTCTTCTTTTGTATCCCCCCATAAAATCTGCTCCTCCATTCTGGCAAAATAACGAATCACACCACTTCGTTCTGGTATCGCATATCCGGTATCAGGATTCCACCACCATTGAATTAACTTAGCCACAAAAGAATCGGGATCGGGATTGGTACTGGCTCGAATATAAGGTCGAATCCCACAAGTGGAACGATTTCTAGATAGCATGTACCAAAATTGTTTTTCTGTGAAGTGTGTCAGCTCATCAAATTCAATCAAACAAATCTCCGTTCCTTGAAATTCGTAAATTGTATTCTCATATTCGAGTTGTGCAAACATAATCGTTGCTCCACTCGGAAACTTCCAGCTTGGACGTGGTGTTTTTACTGGAATGGCAGCAGGATAATAATTGTAAATCTTATAAGAGGCATCCCATAGAGAACCAGAATTCATAATCTGCGGCATCGTCCGTCGAAAAATCACACAATTAAAACCGGGCGTTGATACATTCCTTAATGGTTCATATAATAAAGACCAACTTTTTCCACCTCCAGCAGCACCCCCATCAGTAGATTACGATGTCAGCGGGGCTGCTTAAAAAGGCTTCCTGTGGTCCTCTCTGTGGCTTAATCGTAATCATTGTTGCTACCACCTCCCCGTCCATTCTCTGGCATATAAAAAGTAACCGTCTGTTCCAACCTTCCAGAAAGCTCCATATCTAACTTATCATTCCACATTCCCAAATGTTTGCCAAGTAACTCAAGGGCTTTTAACTTAGAAGAAAGTTTTACTTCCCGTTCAATCCCTACTTCACCACTTTTTGTAGGAATCGTTTTTACTTTTACCGACTCAATCGCTGCCAGATCCGCTTCATCCGCATCAGGAAGAATTTCACAATCGTTATTGATAATATTAGTAATATTAACAAAGGCAATTTTCGCAAGTTCCTGAACAACCCGATCCTGATTGATTCCAGTTCGACGACTTCTTTCAGCAAGGGCTTTTTCAATCGCTTCCACAATCTGAGGTTTTCTGAGGTTTTCCGAACCTGTTGCATAAGCATTATCTACCTTATAACCTGCCCGAATTGCTGCTTGTGTTGCGTTCAGGTCAATCAGGTACTCATCCACAAAACGTTGCTGCTTCTCTGTCAATTTTGCCATCCAGCAACACCTTCCTTTCTGCTCCTTCAAACAAATTCTAAATACAGGTATCTCATCGAACATTCTCTATTTTTGAGGAGCGGTTTTATAACAGAATACACTTCTTTATAATAAAAATAAAATCAGCTACCAAGAGAAACTCCAGTAACTGATTTTTCATAATACCATTATACAACAGGTCAACATTGAAAGTATATAGAATATTTTCTAGAAAATTCTTTCAAAGCGTAACCATGAAGTAAAACAACATATTGAAAAGTATAATCCATTTCAATAGAGATTTCTTCCAACCTTTTCCCTTCTACATACTTTTTATATAAAATTTCAATATGTTTCCAATTCTTTAAGCCATGAATTTCACCAATAATCTTATGCTTTAAATTTACATAAGCATCAATCAAACGATCAATCTCATTTTCCAAGTCATTTAACTTCTCAATCTCTCTTTCATATCCTGCACTAGTTGGAAGGCTCATCTGCACACGTTCCTTTGTATAATCAAAACTACCAATACTAAAAAGCCTTGCTCGAATGTCTGCTTTCTCCTGAACCCTCTGATTGATGACGACATCCGCTTTATGGAGTTGTTGTAAATATTCCTTTGCGGTCATAACACCTCATCCTTTCTATTTTGAATGGTGTCATA
>CAJUGZ010000020.1 GCA_910585855.1 uncultured Lachnospiraceae bacterium
CTTTTTGGAAACCGGAACAGCAGGATGCCCACCGTTTTCGAATCTGGCGTCCTCTAATATCCTCCAACATCCTCCCGCCATTCTCCCATTCCAAAAGACTTATTGAAGTTTCCCTTTTCTCAAATCCTCAACCAAACTATTGGTATAAAAAATTTAGCATTTCAGATAAGTTTTCATTGCCGTATTAGCAAAATTATGGTAAACTAAAAATATCAATTTTTCAACTCGGAAAAAGAAAAAACAAAATCTATTTTCTTTTCCATCACGTTAGAAAGGATATTATTATGACTACAGGTGAAAAAATAAAAAGAGTCAGAGTCTTCCGTGGTTTAACCCAACGAGATTTAGGCCTGAAATTAGGCTATGAAGAAAGAAACGCCGATGTTCGTGTTGCTCAATATGAATCCGGCTACCGAAGCCCAAGAAAAGAAACACTAGTAAAAATTGCCTCTGTACTAAACTTTAACCATGTACATCTTACTGGTCTTACACCGGGCTGTCCAGAAGAAATCTGCATTGCATTTCTCTGGCTGGAGGAAGAAAACAAAAACGTTTTCCATTTATTTGAATTAGAAGAAAACCCAGAACATACGTCTGCTCCTTTAGAAAAAGCAGCCATCCTTCCATACAATACAGAAACCCCAATCACTCAAAACCCGATTGGCTTATGGATTGACCACGACTCCATCAATCGCTTTTTAAAAGAATGGGTATTACGTAAAAAACAACTAAAATCCAACGAAATTTCAGAAGCAGAATACTTCGAATGGAAAATCAACTGGCCAAACAAACGTTTTTAATCTTTTTAAGAACGCCAAAAGAGGACGCCAAAATAAAGATAAACTTACACAAACAATACTTTCGGCGTCCCCTCCCCTAAAAAATAATCTCCACCTGATCCGCCAAAAAAGCCTGTTTCCACTTCTCATCCGGCTCTGCATCAGTAACAACCAAATCCACATCCCCCAATTCACAAACCTCTGTAAAAGAAATCCGATCAAACTTCGAAGAATCCGCTGCCAAAATCTTCTTTTTCGCCGCCTTACAAATCATCCGTTTAATCTGTGCATCACTTTCATTGGCATCCGTCACACCATGCTCCAAATCGATCCCTTTACAGGAAAACACCGCCAAATCCACATGAAATGTACTAATCATCCGCTCTGCCTGATACCCAACCAAAGCCAGTCCACCCTCTTTTAACCGCCCCCCGGTAGAAAGAATCTTCCACCCACTGCGATCTGACAGTTCCAGCAATATCTCAACTGAATTGGTAATAATCGTAAGATTCTTTTTATCTTTAATCTGTTTTGCAACAAATAAAGCCGTAGAGCTGGCATCCAATATAATATGATCTCCATCCGAAATCATCTCACCAACTTTTTCAGCGATCCTTTGTTTTCCTATTACATTTGCCTTTTTCCTTACTGTATAAGGCAAATCAATATTAAAACTTTCATTTAAAACAGCACCGCCATATGTTTTCTTTGCCAGTCCCTCTTTTTCCAGCTTTTCCAAATCCCGCCGAATCGTTTCTTCTGTTACCTGATAAAACTGGCTTAAATCACTTACTACCACTTTCTTTTCTTCCTGAAGTTTTGCCAAAATTTCATTTCGTCTTTCAATCGCCAGCATCCCTTTATCCACCCTGCCTTCCTAAAGGATCGCATCCCATATCCGCTTATCTGGTCCGGCAATCACAGAAGATTCTAAAAACATTCCGCTTTTGCCTGCCTCTTCCTTCCCCCGTTCTATCGCTGCCTCCACTGCTGCCACATCCCCGGTAAGAAGCATATAGGATTTTCCGCACATTCCTTTTGCAATCCGAAGTTCAATTAACTCTACCAAAGAGGTCTTTGCCGCTGCATCTGCTGCTACAATAATAGAAGCAGCAGAAAAAGTTTCCAAAACTCCAAGTGCCTTTACTTCCTCAATCTCAGATGCTCCATAAATAGCAGAAAAAATAGATTCATGAGGATTTCCAAGCACAAATGAATCAATCATCTGCTGCGGATATTGTGTTTTTGAAGCCTCAACAGAAGCATTTACTGCACTTAAATCACCAGTAATTAATACAATATATTTTCCGGGGCAGACTACCTGCGCTTCTAAAATTTCTACGTCTGCCGTTTTCAGCATCAAATCTGCCGCCTGTATCCCGGTCGATACTGTCTTATATTCCACCATTCCAATCGCTCTACTCATCGCCCTATTTTCCTTCCTGCCGCACTATCTTTTGATTGTCACAAACTTTTCATTGACATCTGCCACGATTCCGTCAATCGATGCATGTGTATTTACTCCCAGTTGATCTGCATTTACTGTACCGATTACCTGTCCTGCTTTTACAATATCCCCAACCTGAACAACCGCTTTTGCCAAAGCACCGATATGCTGTGTCAGCAAAATCTTTACTTTTTTAGGCTCTAACAGTTCATCCTTCAGCGGTGCAGGAACATTATATTTAGTAAGTCCAAGCCGGGCAATCAGCCGTTCCATAGGAACTCGTCTGTAATCCCGTTCCAAACTGACCTCCTTTGCTGGTACTCCCTTTGGAATCGGCACGCCGTTTTTCCGAAGTCCGGCTTTGCACTCTCCGATTAAAGTACGTGGAGATAAACTCTGCATACAGGAATACATTTCACACAATCCGCACTGAGAACAAAACATGGTATTGATATAAGGGGATACGTCTTTTGTAATCCCGCTTGTTGCAGAACGCATAAATTTATGAGGTTCAATCGGATGTCCCAACAGATGACGTGGACAGAGATCGGTACACATCCGGCACTGACAACATGCCGCCATTGCCCGCTTCATATCGATTCTTGCATTGCTGGTTCGCTTTAATACAATCCATGCATGTTTTGGCATAACCAAAACGGCATTGCTGGTCTTTGTTACTGTATCGTAGCCCTGCACAATCCTTCCTGTCATTGGTCCGCCGCCAATCAATACCGGATCTTCTACCGTTGCACCGCCTGCATATTCGACTAATTCCTGATATGTGATACCAAGAGGGGCTCTTAATGTAACCGGATTTCTCACTTCTCCCGCAACCGTAATATATTTTTCGGTAACAGGCTGTGCGTTCCAAACCGCACGATAGACACGATAAATCGTTTCTACATTATAGACAATTACCCCTACTTCTATCGGCAGTCCGCCGGGCGGAACAACTCGTTTTGTTGTTTCATAGATAGTGATTACCTCATCTCCTGCCGGATAGATTTCAGGCAAAATTCCGATTCTTACTTTTGAAAAAGAGTCTAAATTTGCCGAAACTGCTTCTACTGCTGCCCGATAACTTTCTTTTACTGCAATAATAATCTGCTTTGCTCCTATTATATCTGCTATCTGATCCAATGTCCGAATAATTTCAAATGCATATTTTTCCAATACCTGCCTATGAAGTTTTAAAAGCGGCTCACACTCTGCGCAGTTTAATATAATGGTATCTGCCTTTGTATTTAACTTTGCATAAGACGGAAACCCAGCACCCCCTGCGCCAACAATACCGTTTTCACGCATTATTGCACTTAACTCTGTCAAATTCATTTTTTTCCTCATTTTCGTATGTATTATTGTTACAATCCGATTCCATTATCTACAATTCCGACAATCGCTGCATCAATCGGCGAATGTTCCAGCCCGCAGCCAATTCTTGCTGCACTTCCACAGGCAATCAATACCATTTCACCGATTCCAGCACCGACATGATCAACTGCAACAATCCGTCCTTTTTCACTCTTCATCGAATCCAAAGGTTCTACAATTAAAAATTTACTGCCGACTAAATTTTCATTTTTTCTTGTTGCAATCACACTTCCCACTACTTTTCCTACTATCATATTTACTCGCTTTTCCTTTTTCATCGTTGACTTAAGACACGCCGAGCGGGCATAGGATTCCCCTATCTACCCGCCACAGCCCGATTTTTCTCTATTTGATCAAAATTCCGACATCTCCGGTTCGAATCTGAGAGGCATTTGCTTCATCTGTATCAATATGCATTTCCAAAGTAAAACTGTCATCTACCCGAATCTGTACATTATTGAAAATCGTTCCTCTTTCATTGGCAAATTCAACCGATACAATCTCTCCATCCTTTACTCCAGCTTCCTGTGCATCCTTTGGACTCATATGGATATGACGCTTTGCTACAATACAGCCTTCCTCCAGATAAATCGCTCCTTTTGGACCTACTACTGCAATCGCTGCTGAGCCCTTGATCTTTCCAGACTCCCGAATCGGTGCTGCTACTCCTAATTTTACTGCATCTGTCTGTGATACTTCTACTTGGGAACTATTTCTAACTGGTCCTAAAATACGAACATTTTCAATCGCCCGCAATTTTGTTCCTACAATCGTCACCTGTTCATTTGAGGCAAACTGCCCTCCCATTAGGTCTTTTTTCTTTGTAAGCTGATACCCTTTTCCAAATAGCTGCTCTACATGCTCCTGTGTCAGATGTACATGTCTTGCAGATACTCCTACTGGTACGGTATAACTGCTTTGATAGCCCCTGCTGTTCATTGCCTCCATAACCAGTTTCGCTATATATTCCACTGTCTTTTCTTCCACCCATTCCACCTGCTTTCTATTTTCTCTTTTGCTGCAGGCTGATATTATCTGCAGATCCTTTCCTCTTACTGCATTGCCCAATCAAATACTCTGCAAATATAGCCTGCCGCCTATGCTTCAATCCCTTTATTTCAAAGCCGGAAGAATCTTCTCTACATCAGTATGCGGACGTGGAATGACATGTCTTGCCACTACTTCTCCAAGATGTGCTGCATTTGCAGAACCAGCTTCTACCGCTGCCTGAACTGCACCTACATCCCCACGTACCATTACGCTTACCAGTCCAGAACCAATTTTTTCTGTTCCAATCAACTCTACATTTGCCGCTTTTAACATAGAATCTGCTGCTTCAATCGCTGCTACCAAACCTCTTGTTTCTATCATTCCTAATGCTTCCTGTGCCATAATACAACCTCCTTAATCCTTAACACTCCTTGACTGCAATACTGTCTGCTGCTTTCTTTTCTGTTTCTTCTAATTTCCGCTTCATACGGCTTGCACTAATCTCCACCATGCGCCATACTTCCTCATGCGGATTTGCAATCACTGCATATGCCGCTGGTTTTAACAGTGCCTTTTCTACTGCACTCTCCACCGCCTGAGTAACCGCAGATACATCTCCCTGCACCACTACAGTTACCAGACGTCCCCCAAGTTTTCTCTCCCATGTCACAAACTCCACATCCGCCGTTTTGCACATAGTATCCAAAGCGGTAACGGCAGCGGCTACACTCGGAATTTCTATCAATCCTAAAGACTTCATCTGCACCTGCTCCTCTTTAATTCTATGCACATCTTATTATTTAATCTTAGGAAGAATCTTTTCTACGTCCGTATGCGGTCTTGGAATAACATGTACTGCAACTAATTCTCCCAACCGGCTTGCTGCATTTCCTCCTACTTCTGTTGCTGCTTTTACTGCTCCTACATCTCCCCGAACCATTACACTAACCAGTCCAGAACCAATCTTTTCTGTACCGATTAAAGTTACTTCTGCTGCCTTTACCATAGCATCTGCTGCTTCAATCGCTGCTACTAAACCTCTTGTTTCTACCATTCCCAATGCTTCCTGTGCCATTCTTTTTTCCTCCTGAATCCTTTTTCCATCATTTCTGCCTTACTGATTATAACGCATGTTCTCTGTTTTTCCTAGCTTTTTTTCTTACAATCTTATCTGTTTTACTCTAACTTTTATCAAATCCGCTCAGCTTCAGCATCTTCTGTGTGTCCTCTTCTGGGCGTGGAATAATATGCTTTGAAACCACACCGGAAACCGTTTTTGCCGCTTTGTCCGCTGCTTCTACTGCCGCCCTGACCGCCGCAACATCTCCACGAAATTTTACCACTACAAGAAGCGGTACCGGAAGCGAATCTGCATTTGCCGGTTTGTTCTTATCAAAGTTTTCCAATGTTACATCGGCTGCCTTACAGCCTGCATCTGCGGCTACGAACGCTGCAACCAGTCCGTATACCTCAATAATCCCTACTGCTTTTGTCATATCTGCCTCCGTACTGCTTATCATTTTTTATTTCCTGTTTTCTCTGTTTTTACTTTGCATTGACAATGGCAATCTTTAATCCTTCCATCTTCAGATTCGTCTGAAATCCTTCATTGATCTCTTCCAGTGAAAACTTATGTGTAATCAACTTTTCCATCGGAAGTCCGATTCCCTTTGCTCTCTTTAAAAAATCAAACGTAGTCGCATAATCTCTTAAAGTATAAACCCAAGAACCCACCGTTGTAATCTCTTTTGAGCAAATATCAAAATGAGGGTTTATCGTTGCATCTCCGCCATTGATGAAAAAGCCTAATTCACAAAGTCCGCCGCCGTTTCGGATAAATTTATAGATATTGGCATGTGCCACCGGCGATCCGGTACACTGAAATGCAAAGTCTGCCAAATATCCGCCAAAACTCTCTTTTACTCCTCCTGCCAATGCTTCAATCCCTTGGAAATTTTTAAAATTTACGGTCTTGGTAGCCCCCATCTGCAAAGCAAAATCCAATCTCTTCTGTTCTCCGTCTACTGCAGTAATATGTTCAATTCCCATTGTCCGCAGTACAGCGATACAAATCAAACCAATCGGTCCGCATCCCTGCACTACAACCCGGCTGTTAAACCGTAAAATTCCGGTCGTCTTTGCCCGCTCCACTGCATGAATCAATACGGCACAAGGCTCAATTAAGATTCTAGAATCCAGATCCAAATCGCTGACATTAAATACAGTAGAACCCTCCCGAATCACAATATAATCCGAAAACCAGCCGTTTAAATGCTTTTCATCATCTGGAAGCAGCCCGTAGACATCTGCCCCGCCTACATTCTGCTTATTTAAATCAAACATGGTAATATCAGGATTATCCTTAAAAATCATACAGGTAACTACTTTATCCCCTAATTTTAAGTCTTTTCCTGCACTGTCTTTTTTTACATTTTTTCCAATCTTTACGATTTCTCCCGTTCCCTCATGTCCTAATACCACCGGAATCAATCCAAACGGATCTCTTTTATATTCATGCGCATCTGTCCCGCAGATTCCGCATCCCTCTACTTTTACCAAAATATCTCCGTCCCCAATCTCTGGAATCGGATATTCTTTTAATTCAATCTTTTCTAACCCGGTCAGCATTGCCACTTTTGCTGTCTTTGGAACGGCTTTCTGCACTGGTGCGGCAGTCTGTGCTGCTGACGCTGCAGGAACTTCTCCTTTCATCCCTTGGAGAACCTGCTTTACGATCTCTTCTATATTTAATGTATTCATATCCATTTTTTGTTCCCTCTTTTCCTATCGAAGACAAATTTTCTTATCGAACACAAAGACTGTCTGACATTACACAACGTTTTCTTTTTGTAAAGGTACTTGCTGAAGTCAGCCCTTCTCCGGTACGGCTTGCAATCGTAAATGTACAAAAGCCTTCTCCGCCAAATCCCAATGCTGCATAAGACGGTGCATTTTTTACAAAGATTGCAGTGTCAATCGCTTTTCCAAATCGAGTCAGATTTTCTACATTTTTTGAATGCATATGTGCCGAATGACGATTTCCATGCTCTAACCACACTGCTTTTTCAATCGCATCATCAATATTTTTTGCCCGTACAATCCCAAGAATCGGCATCATCAGCTCTTCTGAAATCAGTGGATGTTCCTTTTCTCCTTCAAATATAATACATCTGATCTGCTCCGGTGCTGTTACTCCAATCATAGAAAGCAGCGTTTTTGCATCACGTCCGACACATTTTCGATTTAATCCCTTTGGTGTTAGAACTGTTGCTGCCAGTTTTTCCTGTTCTTCTTTGGATGCTACATAGCATCCTTCTTCAATCATATGATACATCAATTCATCTGCAATGGAATCCAATGCAACAACTTCTTTTTCCGCAATGCAAGGCAGGTTGTTGTCAAAAGTACAGCCATTGATAATGTCCTTTGCCGCTTTTGCAATATCTGCAGTATCATCTACCAGTACCGGCGGATTTCCTGCTCCTGCACCGATTCCTCTTTTCCCCGAAGAAAGTACCGTAGTAACTACCCCCGGTCCACCTGTTGCAGCAATCAGCGGAATATCCTTATGTGCCATCATAATCTTGCTTGCTTCCATTGTAGGCTTTGTTACACTTACCGCAATATTTTCTGGTCCACCCGCTTCTATCGAAGCCTCATTTACTAATTTTATCGCATACTGAGAAGTTTTAATTGCTGCTGGATGCGGACAAAATACCACAGTATTTCCACCTGCAATCATTCCGATACTGTTGCAGAGAATGGTTTCACTTGGATTGGTACATGGTGTAATTGCTCCAATTACGCCAAATGGTCCCATCTCAATTAAAGTCAGTCCTCTGTCACCAGACCATGCCGTTGTAGTAATATCTTCTGTCCCCGGCGTCCGCTCTGCCAATAGATGATGTTTTAATATCTTATCGCCTACATTTCCCATACCAGTTTCTTCTACTGCCAGTTTTGCAAGTATTTCTGCATGTTCATGTGACTTTTTACGAATATTGGTTACTATCTTCTCCCGAAAATCCATCGGCATCTTCTGCATCACTTTCTGCGCTTCCTTTGCTGCCGCAACCGCATCATTCATATCCTCAAAGATTCCAAGTGTCGTTTTCGAAGTTTTCTCTTCTGCCTGCAATTTTGCTACAACAGCCGCTACGATCTGCTGAAGCTGTTCTTGATCTACTGCCACGAAAATGCCTCCTTCGCTATTTGTTTTCCATATTCAGCAAGTGCAGTATCCTGCTCTTCTGTTCCCCCGCTTACACCAAATCCCCCAATAACCCATCCACTATGTACCAGCGGTTCTCCGCCGCCAAATATAACAATTCTGCCCTGATTTGTATTCTGAATCCCATACAATGAGCCTCCGGGCTGGCTTAGCTTTTTTAACTGTATTGTCGGCATCTGAAGTGCCACTGCCGTATAAGCCTTCTGTACTGCTATATCATAACTGGCAAGATAGGAATCATCCATACAATGAACTGCCACCGGATTTCCACCGGCATTGCACACCGCAATTACAGCATTGACTCCCACTTCTTTTGCTCTTTTTTCTGTCTGCTCTATCAGATATTTTGCCTGTTCTAATGTAATACTTGTCTGCTTATCTTCTATCCTGCCAACAACCGATTCTACAATTTGTTTTATTTGCTGTTCATCCATTATTTTAAATTTAATTGCTCCATTACTTTTTTTGTAATTTCAGCAACTAATGCCTCGCTGTTCTCCCCATGTCCGCCGCAAGAACCGCCGCAGCTATGACAGCTTGGCTTACCGGCTTTTTCATTTGGACAAAGATTTGCCGGATGTTTTCCCGGAAGCCCAAAGCGTCTTCTGATTTCATATAACTGCTCTACCTGCTCTGGAGTAAATTCTTTTGGTCCGCCTAACTGTCTTGATTTATACAATAATTCCGCATAAAATTCAACTGATTCCATTTTATGATAAGCACTTAATAAGTCTACACTAAAGGTCAATGCTCCATGGCTTTCCAATAACACGGCATCATAATATGGCAGCCATTCTTCTACTGCATCTGGAATTTCATCGGTAGAAGGTCTGCCATATTTTGCAATCGGAACACATCCTAATGCAATAACTGCTTCCGGCATAATCGGCTGTGTCAGCGGAATCCCTGCAATCGCAAAAGAAGTAGCAAAAGTTGGATGCGCATGTACTACAGCTCCTACATCCGGTCTTTTTTCATAGACTCTCATATGCATTTTAATTTCAGAAGACGGACGGAAATTTCCGTTTGCCTGAATTACATTTCCTTTTCGATCTACCTTACAGATATATTCTGGTGTCATAAACCCCTTCGAAACCCCTGTCGGTGTGCATAAAAATTCATTTTCATTTAATTTTACGGAAATATTTCCATCATTGGCAGCTACCATATTTCTGTCATAAATCCTCTTGCCAATGTCACAAATCTGTTTTTTAATTTCATACTCTGAAGCCATTTTTAAATCCTCCTTTAATATCAGTTGTTTGTTTATGTGGTTTTTATTTGCTTTTATTTTATTTTACTCTTTATTTTTCTATTCGTCAAGATTATTTTGTGGATTCTTGTAAGTTTTTTGTGGATTTTTGTTACTATTTCACTTCTCCATATCAAACTTTAAAAAGTTGCTTTCACCGGACGCAAGAGACGGTCTGCTCCTTTCCTTTGCTTGCTCCGCTCCGAACGGTAAGAACGTCTAGGGCTTCTGTATCTAGACATATCCAACCGGACGAACCGGGGCGCAATTCGCCCGTATCACAAGCGAAACGTGGTTGGTGTAAGGAAAGCTTTTCTTATCCACAACACAATTCCTTTTTTAGTCATACGGGCTAAACACGCCCCTTTTTTTGCATACCCTGCATGGAAGCAGGATATGCAAAAAATTCTAGGTACTTCCACAGAAGCCAGACGTTCTAACCGTTCTCCGAAGTCGCTGGCAAAGGAAAGGAGCAGACCGCCTCTCGCTGTTAGTCGGATAGCGTCAGAAATTGTACTTGTCGTTTTGTTCCGAGGTCAAGAATCAGCTAGATGCAAAATACTTATTAAAGAATTTGAATGATTATTATTGCATTTTGCTTTAATTTATATTATAATAGAAGCAGAAAGGAAGTGATAATATGACTACTATAAGCCTTCGATTTGATGATGAAATGAAAAGACAACTTGATGAAATGTGCGATGAAATGGGAATGAACCTTACCACCTTTTTTATGATCTATGCAAAAAAAGCACTGCGAGATCGCCAAATTCCCTTTGAAATAACTGCTCCCTTAAATCCTTTTTATTCTGATTCCAATATGAAACAATTAAGTAAAGCAAATCAACAGGTTAAAAACGGGCAGGTAATCGTAAAAACAATGGATGAACTGGAGGCTATGGAGTGTGAGTAAAATCATATTTGCCGAAGATGCATGGGAAGAATATCTCTACTGGCAGGTACAAGATAAAAAAACTTTGAAAAAGATAAACCATCTTTTAAAATCCATTCTGCGAGAACCTTTTGCCGGTGAAGGAAAGCCTGAACCGTTAAAAAACAGTCCAGAAGGAGAATGGAGCAGAAGGATCAACGACAAAGACAGACTTGTTTATATAGTTAACAATGAAAATATCACCATAACTCAGTGCAAAGGACACTATAATGACAAATAAATCAAAAAATTTATTCCTGTCGAAAACTTTAACTTGACCTACAAATTTAATTCCCTTATAAAATTTTATTATCAAAAATTTTCGTTTTCCCGTAGAGGATGCCAAAATTGAAAGGAATGTCTACTATAGGTTCGCTCTCGCTTAGCATTTCCTCGCAGCAGACACATAAGGCACGAAAAAACCGTGCCTAAGTGCCAACGAGAAATGATAACCCTGCCCAAACATTCCTTCCAAGTTCTGCATCCCACTATCAAAAAATTAAATTTACAGGTCAAGTTAATCCTTCAGATATACGTGTCAGTTGACTTATTTTTTCATTTTCCATGACCTCTGCTTCAAGTTTTTTCAACTCATCAAATGATAATGCCGAAACACAATCTGCAATTTCATCAAGTGACATTTTGCCTTTTCTAATCAATTTTTCTGCTGTTTTCTTTGCTTCTCTATGTGTAATGTCCTCTGTATATGCTTCCAAAATCTGCTCTTCATCAAACAATGTCATCATAATATCTACAACCTCCTGTTCTTTGTTTTCAAGATATTCTTTCAATACATTTCTGTTTTTACAGATACGAATTGTTTCTGTTACTGCTTCCTTTGTTTGCCCGTATTTCTTTCTCTGCTCATTATATACCTTACAAAAAATAATATACTGTCCAATTATGTTGTTCTTATCCTCTTGATAAAATACCTTGACTTCTGCGTCTACCGCTATCTTTTCACCATCAAAAAAGTCTTTTGAGAGTGATATTATGTTAGGCGGATTCTTTGGCTTTTCACCTGTAAATATTACATATAGTTCAGGTTTTGGCATATTTACTTTTTTAGAACCATACAGGTTTTGTTTGGTACGCTTGAAAAAATCATGATAGGTTTGTATCAGATACATCAGTGCACGTATTATGATATTCATTGTCCATGTTGACTGACTTTCAACTAGTATAACAAGTCTATCTCCAACCGAAAAACCAAGATCGTTGTAGTCTACATCCACCAGTATATGCTTAATCGTAACATCTTTTATATCATCTTCCGTCACATTGCTGTCCTCTGGATGAAGTGCCTTATATAATTGAAATAGATATTTTTTATCTTGAAATAAATTTGTAAACACACTGTCCTTTATTTTACGTTTTGGCATATTTTGTGCCATTTTACCACCTCACTATCACAATATCGACAGAATATACTCTACAATATAAATAAATTATAACAAAAAATTTATATCATAGCAACCATTCATTTTATGACTGATCCCAGAATAGACCTTCCTTTCGAATTCTGCGTTCCCCTATCCAAAAATTAAATTTATAATACAGAACATGTCAATCGGCTTATTTTTCCATTTTCCATTACAATGACTTGATCAAAATATGCCATCTGCTCTTTTGTTGCTTTATGCAAAACAGCCAGCACTGTCCGATCTTCTCTTTGAAAAAACTTTCTCTCCACCCTATCTGTATTTTCCTTATCCAATGCAGAAGTTGCCTCATCCAACAACAAAATCTCTTTTTCCTCCCACAAAGCACGTGCAATCGAAATCCTCTGACGCTCCCCACCGGAAAAATTTTTCCCATGTTCTGCTGCCATAGTATTTTCTTTCTCTTCCAAACGTTCTGTTACAGATTCCAAACAGCTTTCCTTTAATACTCTTTCTAAATTTTCTTTATCTTCCGCTCTTCCCAATAAAATATTATCTTTTATACTTTTCTGAAATATATATACATCCTGAAATACAGCATTACAGCAATTTAACCATTCTCTGCTGTCAATATCCCTTAAAGAAACTCCATCTATCAATATTTCCCCTGTATAATTCTCATAATATTTCATCAATAATCGAATCATCGTTGATTTCCCGCTGCCGCTTTCCCCGACTAATGCATATTTTTTATTTTTTTCAAAGGTAACAGTTACATCTTTTAAAACTGACTTCCCCCCTAATTCCAACGAAACATTACAAAAAGATATAGTATGTTCAAACTTTGGTTTTTCTGTTCCTTTTTCTTCTGTAATCCCATACTTTTCCTCTATTTTTCCAATCATAGAACGCATTACACCCATTTTATTCTTATAAGTAGAAAAGCGATTTAATGGATTTACAATATTATTTTGTAATTGATTTACCATCAAAACTTCTCCTACTGTCATTTTTCCCTGCCTTGCCAAATAAATTCCTAATAGTAACGTTCCCATCCAAATGCCAATACTAACCGTAATATTTAAGATTCGACAAACAAAATCCAAAGAATCCGATTGACATCTGGCTTCCTCTAATGTTGTATTTTTTTCTGCAAATTCTTCTTTTACCTTTTTTTCCATACCATAAATTCGAATCACTTCAAAACCATTTAAAAAATCACTCAGCTTATTTGTAAAAAAAGAAGATTCCATTGAATATTTTTCTTTCTTTTTTACCATGCCGCTTTTCATACATTTACTGATAAAAATTGGAATCCAAAATGTTGTTAAAATAAACACAATAAACCAAACGTTTTTCCTCATAATCGCAATAAAAGCAATCACAAATCCAAAGGAACTTTCTATAATCGTATAAAAACTCTGAAAATAATCTCTCTCTAAAAGATTGATATCATTTGTTAAATTCGAAAGATAATTGGTGGTATCCTGTTTTACATAGTCTTGATAATTTTTCTTTAACAATTTTTCCATCAATGTATTTTTTATATCAATTAAACACTTTTTTGTATAAATACACCAAATCCGCCCCTCTGAAGCCGTTATAATAAAAAATACTACCAAATAAAGCAATGTAAATAATAACAATTCCTTTAAGGTAGTATCGATTGTTCCAGAAACCGCATCTAACAATACTGCAATTAAAGAAGCTTTCCATAAATCTAAAAGAGATGTTAAAAAGGTTACTATCAATAATATTGTTAATAAATATTTGTGTCTTAATAAATATTTCCTCATAAATAAAATCCTTTCCAAAACACTGTACTATGTTACAATCTCCATGCTATCACAATTCTTCTTTCTGTTACATGATCTTTTCTTTTAAATCTTTACTAATTTTTTCCAAAAAAGATCATTATAAATTTTAAAAATTATCAATCCGTCCATCCATAAGAATCCATTTCTCTATTTTTCCAAAATATAAAATTCCTATTGCCATATATCCTATACCCAATAAAAGCATTTTTACTATATCAGAAAAAACATTGCTATAACTATGATCAATCATAATATTTCTGCTTAATCTTATTCCATAAAATAATGGGGAAAAATAAGAACACCAACGAAACGCAGACGGTAAAATTTCAACCGAAAAATATACACCACTAAACATCAATAAAAGAGTAGAAATAAGATTGCTAAGTCCCATAATATTTCGCTTCATCATCCCTAAAATTCCTATAAAATAGCCAATTCCGCTAAGAGAAATACTAATTATAAAATAAATAAAACTATACCAGAAAAAATCAAGCATACAAATTTGATCGGGTAAAAATATGAAAAATAATATAAAATAAGAAAACAGAAACCGAACATAACCAATCATACACCAATAAATAATTCTGCCCCAAAAAAGAAAAACAGAATGATAAACAGAGCCCATTACTGTATATAATGTCCCAAATCTTTTTTCTGAAGAAATTAAAGTAGAAACACCGCCTATACTTGCATCCACAGCAGTAAAACAAAGCGTTCCTGTTATATAAAAAATAATTTCTTTATCATTGATAAAATCCGCTACAAGTATAAAAAAAATCCCCCGTATCACTGGCATAATCATATTTTCTAAAACAGCATTTATCTTTGGAAGCCATTTAATATGTATTTTGTAAGTAAATATAATACTATATAAAACAATCTTACCATATTCTTTTATTCTCACCTTTTTTCTCCTATCCTTTTTCCTTTATCTAATAAAGTTCTATCGTTCCCTTTATAAGAGCCTGTCTTTCTGTAAATTTAATCATAATTGCAATAAAAAAATGAAACATTACAATTCCAAGTAAACATCGAACTAAATTCTCGCTAACTCCTACCGTATTTTTATCGAACGCCATCTGAAACATACGAAAAGCGTAGGTAGTTGGCAGACATTTAGAAATCCATTGAAAAGGAACAGGTAATTGTTCGGTTGGAACTAAAATTCCGCTTAATAAATAAAATGGATATTCTATTATATTCATAATTCCTCTTGCTGAACGGACAAATAAAAGAAATACAGCAATCATAAGCCCTATAGAAGAAATTGATAAAATACATAAAAAATAAGCCAATAAAAAAAGCCACCATTTTTCAATAAAAAGTGAATATGGATGAATACAATACCCACCTAGAAAAACTGCAATAATAACTGGAATATTTAATAACATAACCGTAAAAATTTCCGAAAATAATATAAACTGTGTTCGAAATGGCGATATAAGAATAGAACCTAATGTTCCATATGCCCTTTCATCAATCACCAAATACGAACATTCAAAAATATTAATAGACCAAAATGCCATAATCGATATACCTATCACTACCATCCGCATATCCTGCTTCTGATTCATCAGACAAAAAATAACTGCTGTTAAAAACGGATCTATCACATAATGATAAATATTATTTTTTGAAATTTGTTTGCTTTTTAAAGCTTTATAAAAACAAAGAGAAAACATTTTAAAAACATTCATAACTTTTTCATCCCTCTTTCTCAAGTTCAGAAATATAATGAATATAATTGGTTTCCAAACTTGGCTGTTCAAAATTAATATCTAAAATTACTTCTGCTAATTGCTTTATATACCGTTCCACTAATTCTTTACTGCTCTTCCCCATCAATGTTAAAAAAATTTCTCCCTTATCTATATCCATATCATAATTGCAGGATATACAATATTGTCGTTCTATACTTTGTATCAACTCTTTACTCTTTTCCGAATAAATTAATTTACAATTACATACAATTTCTTTGGTAGTATATTTTTTAAAATATTCTATATCCCCGTCAAATTTTTTACTTCCATGAAACAATATCATAATTCTATCACTTAACTCTTCTACTTCTCTCATAATATGACTGGTAATCAAAACCGTTCTTTTTTCTTCCTTTACTGCTCTTTTTATAAAATTTCTTGTCTTTTCTGCCGATATCGGATCCATTCCTGCAGTTGGTTCATCCAAAAAAATAATATTTGCATTTAGCAGTAATGCATAAATCAGATGTATCTTTTGTTTCATTCCTCTAGAATAAGTTTCTGCCCGCTTATCTATAAATTCCTTCATTTCCAATTCTTCTACATAATCATTTATCTTCTCTTTTAGCTGTTTTCTAAATACTCCCTTTAAAGCAGACAAATACTCGATATTTTCCCGTCCTGTCAAACGATTATAAATTCCTCTCTCTCCTCCTAGAGTATAACTAATTTGTCTTCTATAGTTTCTTATATTTTTATAAATATCACATCCATTCCATTCAATTACTCCACTAGATGGATATAAAAGTGAAGATAAACATTTAATTAATGTTGTCTTTCCCGCACCATTATGCCCTAATAAAGAAACAACCTCGCCATCTTTTAATGTAAAACTAATATCATTCAACGCATAAAATAAATCCTTATTTTTCTCATTATAATATTTTGATATATTTTTTACCTCTATCATCTATTTCTTTTCCTTGTTTTATTTATTTTTCTATTATTATCATAATTTTTTCTTCTTTTACATGATCTTTTTTTTTAAATTTTTACTAATTTTTTCCAAAAAAGATCATTTATATTTTATCTAAACTAAACTATAATAGAAAAATATTTAATACATTAGTCTACAATTTTTTAGCAGAGAGGACGCTAAAATCAAACTGGTATATTCAATATAAAAATAACTTAATTAAAAGGAGCTAATTTTATGAAAACTTTCAAAAAAACACTATTTCTTTTATTATTCCTCTTTACATTTATTTTTAATACAGCAAAAAATGATGATACTATCTCAACTCATAACGATCTCGACTTTCCTGTAGCTGTCTATTCTTTAGATTAATTCTGTATGAAAATCTTTTTTATACAACTCTTCTAACTTCTGCTGTAAAATAAAATTATTCATAAAACCACTAATCCAATATGCCTGCTGATAATATTTCATGCAGGCATTTCTTTTTTCCTCTGTCAAAAAACTTCCTTCCTTTTTCCACAAAGTCCATCCTTTTTCATAGAGCAGATATGGTATCATATTTCCTTTTCCAAACTGTAGATTCATCCGCAATGCCTTTTCTATTTCCTCCAATGCTTCATTATAATTCCCTAACATTCCAAGACACTTAATATAATTTACTCTTGTCAATGTCACCGTAGCAAGATGATATTCTTCCCGTATTTCACTTTCCTTATAAGCATTTAAAACTGCTCTAAAAATTCTATTTGCTGTTTCCTTTTGATTTAACTCAGCATAACACGCCCCTATATTATTCAATAAAACAGCCTCATAACGGTTTGGTATATGAGATTTTAAAAAATCATCTGACTCTGCACAATACGAAGGAAAAGTAAAACGTATCGCTGTTTCTAACCGATATAACTTTTCCTCTCCGGTTAATCCATGTAAAAAATAATCCAGCAACGCTTTTGTCCTCATACAATATTGCTTATTTTCTGGTCTTTCTTTTGGAATTAATGGTTCTATCTCTAAATAAAGCTGTTCCGCATTGACCGCCTCCTGACGAAATAAAAACCGCTCCACCTGCCTGATTCTTTCATATAAAATATAATTTTCTACCGGCAAACATACACCATATCGATCCTGCGGCATCCCAATCTCCTCAGCAAGAATTTGATATTTTTTCCAACTAGGTTTTTTCTTTCCATGCTCATATCGTGACACTGTTTCCGGCTCAACTCCAATCGCTTCTCCAAGCTGGCTTTGCCGTTTATTTGTTCTCTTTCGATAATCCAAAATCATTTCCTGCAATAAATACACCTCATCATACTCATTTTGAAGCACAACTATTTCCCTTACATCATAAAAAATTCCATATTCCAAATTCACTTCCCTAATACTATCCAAACCATAACTTACATTTTGATAAATCAATTCCTCTAATTTTGTAAATTTTCTTTGCCCTCTTTTTACCTTTTCTTCTAATCCCATTTTATAATACTGCAATAATTTTTCCATCAAAATTAAAACACCATTCTCTGCTAGCAAATCTATTGTATTTTTACAAAGAAAAACCCATTTCTGATTCTCTGTCTTTACATCATAAATTTGAAATAATAGCATTGCCACCTGAGGATAAACTCTAACTTTCTCTTCTGTACCTTTATAACGTTTCTCTATACAGGCAATCAAATTCTCCAGCAATAATTTTGCCTTATTTCTCTCTTCATACTTTAAATACAAAGCTGCTAATACACAACATAATCCAATCTCTTCCGGGCAAAGATAATATTCAAAAACACGCTCTATTACAAACTGCGGAATCGTAATCTTAATAATTTCTATTAATTCTTTTTCCATTTCACCAAAATTTTTATTCAAATCCTTACCAAAATACATATTAACTAAAAACTTCATTTTACAGTAAAACTGATAGTCACATCTATTTTCCTCTGAAATTTTTTCTTTTAACTCTTCCATTCTTTTTTCCCATAGTTTAAAATCCTTTATAAAATAAGCCTCCCGAATCTGATTCTGCAATTCATATAACCGATATTGCTCTTTTTCCAAAACAATAGAAAAATTATCCGCTGCCCTCCCCATTCTCCCCAACAATGCATCCAAAAGAGTTTTTTCTATCACTTTCCCCTCCATCTCAATCTTTCGAAACTCCCCCAATGAACACAATCCCGCCGAAAGTTCCTCTTCCGTAATATTCTCCTGCTCCCTTAACTGAAAAATTAACATCCCAATCCCGTTTTTTTGCTGATTCATTTTTTATCACTCCAAACTTATGTATCATAAAAATTTTTCAAAATATCTGCAAATATTATTACTATTTATCTTAAGTCTTCTACCACTATATTTATCTTTTATTACTTCTTGCTTCTCATAAGGAAATTATAACACAATTTTCTACTTTTTATCATCTAAATCTATTATCTAAAAACTCAGCCTAAAAATTAAAAGAACCACATCACTATTAATGAATTATGGTTCTTTTATCACAACACTTATAACATTTTTCATTTTTTACAAAATATTTTCATATCCGTACATCCAGTCTAATACTTTTAGCGTAAGTTTAACCATTATTCACACCCCTTCAGATTCCAACATCCTCCCAAGACAAAACCTCTCCTTCCTCTCTTAAATACTCCAAAATCTTCCAAATCCCTTCCCCCGTCACAGAACTAATATAAAATATCCTCTCACACCCCGCCTCTCTTAACCACCCCTCTGCCAATTCCACATTTGCATCTGGCTGATCAATCTGCGTTACAATCCCTATCACCTCCCGATTGACACAAGAAGTAATACAAGGCGGATACAATGTATAACTTTCCACTGCACTTGCAAGCAGCCCCACTACATCCGCCTCATACGCATACAGCGCAAGCGCTCTTCCCAAAATCCTATTTTCTGCATATTCTCCCGGTGTATCAATAATCACATCATAATGATTGATATACTGTGTTTTATGATATATCACCTTTTCCCCTCTTAAAGCCTGTGTTAAACTAGTCTTCCCGCACTCACTCCGTCCCATCAAAATAATCTTCTTCATAGAAAAAATACCCATTCTCCCTTCGTTATCCCACTGCCACCTCCTAAGTCCGTGTCACCTCACAAACTGCAAACCCCAATTTCTCCCGACAATATTCCAAAATAGCCCGCCAAGCCGCTTCCACCTCAGATATACTTCCCGTTACAATCAAAGTCCCACTAAACCGATCCACAAATCCAAGCTCAACCCCAGAAGCCTTTAAAGCCAAATCCGCCGCAATCACAGCCGTTTCACTTGGACTAATCGTTAAAATTCCAATCGCCCCACTTCGGCTGTAATCCACACTTGGATTCAGCCCCAATTTCTTATATAAAATCGAATCTGGATTTGCAATCACATGTGCCAATGTAATCTGTTTCCCCGGAACTAACTCCTGTACAATCCGCATCCGCTCCATACCGTCTATTAACTCTGCCATATGCCTCTCCTTTTTCTTTATAAATCCCTTTATATTTCCGCAAACTAAACATTTATATATCATTTCTTTCTGTTTTTTCGAAGTCAAGAAACAGCCAAATGCGAAAACCCCATGCAGACTGAGTGACTTTGGAAAAAAGTTAGAAGTTCTTGACTTCTGCTTCCAAATCTAAGATTTTTTGCATATCCTGCTTCCATGCAGGGTATGCAAAAAAAGGGGCGTGTTTAGCCCGGAGAATAGAAAAGAGGATGTTTTATAGCTAGTAAAATCCTTCCTTACACCAATTACGTTTCGGCTATTATGAGGGCGAATTGCGCCCCGGTCTGTCCGGTCGGATATACCAAAATGCAGAAGTCTTAGAACTTCTTACTTTTTGGAAACCGGAACAGCAGTCTGCATGGGGTTTTCGCATTTAGCGTCCTCCCCTCACCCCCCAATTTGGCAGCAAAGCCCCGTCTTCTCCGCTTCCAAAATCAAAGGTTTTAGATCCTCCTCCGTAAAAGGCACATATCCATCCAAAAGATACGACCGCCCAAGACCACTATACTTATCCTGCCCCAACCGATGATACGGCAGAAGATGCAGTTTCTTTACATTTGGAAGAGCCGCTGCAAACTCGGCAATTTCCCGAATTTCCTCTATCGTATCATTAAAAGTAGGAATCACCGGCACACGTATCACCAGTTCTTTTGCCTCAAGCGCCAGCCGTTTTGCATTTTCCAAAATCAGCGTATTAGACTTCCCAGTAAACTCTCTATGCTTATCCGAGTTTCTATGCTTTATATCCAATAAATACAAATCCAAATACGGCAAAATCGTTTCAATCACAGAATACGGCACACAAGCAGTGGATTCGATTGCCGTATGAAAACCGGCTTCCTTACACTCCTGTAAAAGTGCTTTAGCAAATTCGGGCTGACAGAGTGCCTCTCCGCCGGAAAGCGTTATGCCCCCGCCGGAACGTTCATAATAACGGCTGTCCTTTTGAATCTCTTCCATTACTTCTTCCACCGTAACATCTCTTCCAATTTTCTTCTCTTTTCCCTCTATCCGCATTGTCTGCACCTGAAATTCCTGCGATTCCGGGTTGCAGCACCAACGACACCTCAGTACACAGCCCTTTAAAAATACCAAGGTACGAATCCCCGGTCCATCATGAATCGAATAACGCTGAATATCAAAAATCCGCCCTGTCACTTGTCTGTTTTCTTTCATTTCCGACTCCTTTACAAGCTTCCCTGCTCTGTACGGCTGATAATATCATCCTGTAAAGAACGAGATAACGTTGTAAACAATGCACTATAACCTGCTACCCGCACAACCAGCGTTTTATAGTTTTCCGGGTGATTCTGTGCATCTAACAATACTTCCTTACTTACTACATTAAACTGCATATGCATCCCTTTTTTATCAAAAAAAGTACGAATCAAAGATACAAAATTCTGCAGTCCCTGCTGTCCTTTTAATGCCGAAGGATGAAATTTTTGATTAAATAATGTTCCATTCGAAGCAATGCCATGATCTAACTTTGCAACTGAATTTGCCGTTGCAGTCGGTCCATGGGTATCCCGTCCTGCCATTGGTCCTACTCCGTCCGCTACCGGTGTATGTGCCAGTCTGCCGTCCGGGGTTGCTCCTGTCTGCTGCCCCAACGGTACATTTGCCGATACGGGATAAAGACCTGCCTGAAAAATACCCCCTCTTGGATTTTTAAACTGTTCCATTGGTCTTGTATAAGTATAAGCTACCTCTCTTGCCATTCCGTCCGGCTCTTCTAAATCATTTCCATACTTTGGAACAGCTTCAATCATAGAACAAATCCGTTCATAATACGCTTTTTGTTCAGCAGAAACTTCTGTATGCAATGCCATAAGAAAGATTTTTGCAATCTGTTCTTCCGTTACCTTTTTTCCTGCTGTAAGAAGTTCTTTTACTACAGAAGCGGTTACTTTCTGTGCCTGTTCACTTGAAATGCCTTGTCCGAAATTGGCATCCATTGCTTCTTTTAATTCCGCCATAGAAAGTTTCTTTTCTTCAAACACCAGCTTTTTTATTACCATCATAGAATCGGTAACATTTGCAATCCCAAATCCCTGCGGTCCGGTAAAATTGTAAACTGCACCGCCCTCCTGAACCGTCTTTCCTCTTTTGATACAATCATCCACCATACTTGACTCATACGGCAGCGGGCATAACTCACTATGTGCAACGTCAATCGCATTATCCGCATTAACCAGCAGACTAATCATATAGCACATCTGCTTTTGATAAGCTTCAAAAAACTCCTCAAATGTCTGCATCTGTGTGACATCCCCTGTCGGAATCCCGATTTGTTCTCCGTGATCCATTCCATTTGAAAATACCAGTTCCAATACACGGCACATATTAAAAAATGCAGCATCATGCCAGCCCTCTGTCTTTCCCGCTTTCTGCGGTTCTACACAGCCGATAATATTGTAATCTCTGGCATCCTCTAATGTTAAGCCTCTGTTCATTAATGCCGGAATAATCACTTCATCGTTATAATAAGCCGGAAGTCCGATTCCGGTTCGAGTCAGTTCCGCTGCCTTTAATAAAAACTCATTTGGCGAACCGTTCCAAACCCGAACCGACAAAGACGGCTGCGGAAGAGCCACATGCATCGACGCTTCAATCGATAAAAAAGATAAATCATTGGTTACGTCTACCCCTTTTGTGTTTTGCCCGCCTGCTATCAGGTTCTGAAATAAACTGTATCCGGCAAATCCTTCCGCAGACGCCGCATCTCTTACTTTATTTAAATCATTTAATTTGACCCAGATACAGTCCATATATTCCTGTGCCTGCTCTACTGTCAATTTTCCTTCCCGCAGATCTTTTTCATAGTATGGATACATATATTGATCAAAACGCCCCGGAGAAATAGAATGTCCGCTGGATTCTATCTGCAAAAGCATCTGCACAAACCAAAAAGACTGGCAAGCCTCATAAAAACTATCCGCACCATACTCCGGCACATGTCGGCAGTTTGCCGCAATCTGAAGCAGTTCGGCTTTTCTTTGGGCATCCATACACTGATCGGCAAGCTGCTCTGCAAGATCCGCATAGCGGTTGGCATAACGGCAGACTGCGTCACAACTCATAATCACCGCCTGTAAAAAATGTGTGCGTTTTGCATAGTCCGCATCCCCCGGCTGGCAGGCATCAAGTTCTTTTTGTGCTTTTTCCTTAATTCCACGATAACCGATTTTTAAAACTTCCCAATACTTTACAGTAACATGTCCTACTCCGTTATAAAAATAGTTGCCCGGTGTAAAAATATTGTGTTCTATTGCTTTCAGAGTTTCCGGTGCCATATAGGATGTCGCCAGTTCACTGGTTGTCTTGCCTTTCCAGTATTGATATACTGTATGAAGGGATTGCTTGGTTTCCTCTGAAATATAAAAAGGATCGGCACTTCTTTTTGAAACAGTATCAAATTCATCTTCTAGCCATGTAAAAGAAAATTCGGGAAATACTTGACAACCTCTTGGCTTTTTCGTTGCACTTCCTACGATTAGTTCATCCTCCCGAATTGTAATCGGAATTTGATCCAAAATATGTACAAATGCTTTTGCCCTTCTTGTTACCATTGGTTCGCCCTCTGTCTGACGGTAGGATTCGGTTAGAAGAATGGCTCTGTCTGCTTCAATCTCTGGTAAATCTTTATAGAGAACTTCTATTAATTTGGGAATCCTTGGACTTTTTTTAATCGGTTCACTATGGTACTTCATTTTGCTCCTCCTTTATTTTAATTAAAATTTTTTGTTTTTTAGTTGTCTATACTCTTTGTTTTTTATTACTTTTATTTTATCATATCACTTTTTTATAGATTTTGTCAATAAATTCAACACAAAACAAACTATTTTTATGTTGAATTATATTGTTTTGATAAATTCTGTATTTTTGGGGAAGAATAAAGTAAAAAAGAAAACGATATCTGTATTAATTGGTTTATGCTAGGTTTCCTTACAGATCTCATTTTCTTTTTTAGCTGATTATTGAAATCACCATTTTTTTAATGATTTGTTTAAGTTATAAATCGAAGAGGGGGACGCTGGAATCGGAAGGAAGGTCTATTCCGGGCCCGCTTACGCTTAGCATTTCCTCGTAGCGGACACATAAGGCACGAAAATACCGTGCCTAAGTGCCGACGGGAAATGATGACCCTTCATAGACCTTCCTTCCGACTCCAGCTAGTTTATCTGCTCATATAGCTATTATGATATTCTTTCTTCATGGTCACATCTTCTGCAAACCAATCTAGCGGCTGAAATGCATTACAAGTCTGTTCATCTGGAAATTCGATCTCTGCTAATACCAACCCCTGATGAACCCCTTCAAAAATATCCAATTCTACCTTCAATCCATTTTCAATCGGAATAATATACCGTTTCTTACGGATAATTTTTCCGTCTGCCTTTTCACGTAAATGCTCATAAGATGCTTTATCTAACGGAAGATTATATTCCTCCCTTATCATCATACCATTTCCCTTATAAGTTAAAATATATTCTTCATTTTGTTTCCGAATCCGAACTACTGGTTCTCGGTTCAAATACGCCTGTTCTATAGTAAGACAATGGTATTGATTTAAATTAGCAGGAAGATTTTTTACTAAATATTTTCTTTCTATTTCCATCTATTTCCTTCTTTTCTATATTTATTATTAAAATTAAGAACTATTATATTCATTTTTTACATACTTTTCTACAAACTTCTACCTCTACGCTTGTATGACAACACCCTCTGGTGGGGCGAGATGATGTTTTAACACCCTTTTCTACGGGCTAATACATACCTGATTAAATCTGGATTAGAGATATTTTAATATCCTTTTCTACAGGCTTCTACCTCTACAAATTTATAACAGAATTTTTAATGAAACCAGAAGTACTATATATGTTTCAACACTCTTTTCTACGAGCTCTACCTCTACTGATAAGATGTTCCTGCTTTATTCATTACTTACAAAGGTTTCAACGCCCTTTTCTACGGGCTTCTACCTCTACTCTTGTTCTACCTGTGTAAAATCTATCCATTGTAACTCTACTCGATATCATCCTTGACGCATCTGACCGTACATGCTGCGTTTCAACACCCTTTTCTACGGGCTTCTACCTCTACAAAATTATATTAGGAGGAAAAAGAGATGAAAGTAATTTGTTTCAACACCCTTTTCTACGGGCTTCTACCTCTACCCACCCCTTAAAAACTCCAGTGTTTTCAATAGGTTTAGACATCATTTTTACGGAGGATTTTTATTGGTTTACATAATTCGCTTTTTTCTTATTTTTTCTATTTAATATTTCCCAAAGTCTTTAAAAAAACCTTGATTTTACTAGATTCTCTCCATTTTACGGAGGATTTTTTCTTTTTTATAGAGGCAGGTATCTATTTTCCCAGTGTTTATGCGGGTTTCCGGCTTTTAAAATAAATTGTTTCCAATATTATAATAATTTTCCGTAATAACTGACATCTTAATATATTATTATATATTTTTTATCTAAATAGAATTTCTTATCCTGTTCTATTCTACTTCATCTTTCCTTTGAACTTCTCACGGCTAAAGCCGCAAGATTCCTGCTTCACCGACTTCGCAGCCTCCATCTTCACAGGCGTAACTTCGGGCAGTTCCTGCCCTAGTTTATTTATTTTATGCAGTCTGCAATATCCTCAGTCCTTCATTCAGAATGTTCTTTGCAGCATTAATATCCCTATCATGATGCATATGACAACAGGGACATTCCCATTCCCTTACTGACAAGTCCTTTATCCCCTTGTTTTTATATCCACATACATTACAAGTCTGGGAACTAGCATAGAACTTATCTACTTTAACAATCTTTCTTCCATACCAATTAGCTTTATATTCCAATTGTCTTACAAATTCTGACCATGAAACATCTGCGATGGACTGTGCAAGTTTATGGTTTTTAACCATGTTCTTTACTTGTAAATCTTCCATGCAGATAACATCATTATTTTTAATAATCTTAGCAGATAATTTCTGTAAAAAGTCCTTTCTCTGATTTGCAATATATTCCTGAAGCCTTGCCACTTTTACCCTTGCCTTGTTATGGTTTGAACTATTCTTTGTTTTTCGGGATAATTCTTTCTGTAATTTTGCAAGCTTATGTAATGACTTCTTGAGATATTTTGGATTTTCTGTTTTATTTCCATTTGAATCAATGCAGAATTCTTTTATGCCTAAATCAATTCCAATATTATTATCTGTCTTTTCTAATGGCTTTATATCAATATCCGTACAGCACAATGATACGTAATACTTTCCGCCTGGTTTCTGCGAAACAGCCGCATTCCATATCCTGCCTTGTGGAATCAGTTTGTTTTTCGTCTTTATCATTCCAAGTTTCGGAAGCTTGATGTATCTATTGTAATACTGAATATTTCCATTTACGCATTTACTTTTATAGGAAAATCTATGCGTTTTCTTTGATTTGAACTTTGGAAATCCTGAATGTTCTTTGAAAAATTTCTGAAATGCCATATCCAAATCCTTAAGTGAAGATTGAAGGGCAGTGGAATCGGCTTCTTTTAACCACTCCAGTTCTGATTTTAACTTTTTCATGTCATTTGCGCACTGAACATATGAGAATGTTTCTTTATTTGTTTCATACATTTCGATTCTTTTAGCAAGATAATGATTGTAGACAAAACGGCAGCATCCAAATGTTTTTGCAAGTATTTCTTTTTGTTTTTTATTTGGATAGATACGGTATTTATAAGCTTTTTCCACTGACATCACCTCACTTTTTCTTTTGATTCTGAATATACTTTCTAATCTGTTCTTCTGTATTTTCTGATACAGTTGCCACAAAATAGGAGGGATTCCACAAATGACCACCCCATAATTTCTTTTTTAATCCCTCTCCATATTCCTTCATAAGCAGTCTGGCAGATACGCCTTTTAATGCTTTTATCATATCCGGAATGTAATGCTGCGGAGAACAATTTATAAGAAGATGAACATGATCTTTATCTGTATTGCATTCTAATATTTGGAATTCATTATCATCAGCTATCTTATGAAGTATCTCTTTTAATCTATTCTCTACTTGTTCTGTGATTATTTTATGCCTGTATTTAACGCACCAAACAATGTGGTATTGTATTGAATATACATATCCACGTCCATAGGTAACTTCCATATGCCATCACCTCGTTAGACAGATTGTAACATATATATGGTGTTATGTACAGTATTTTCTATATTATTATCTGAATTTTAACTAACATATGTGAAGCAATTCATCCCACGGCTAAAGCTGCGGGTGTTCTTGCCCGATTTATAAAACAAAAAATTATATCCTACCTCCCACTAAAAGAAAAAATTTAAAAAACAACTCCCTATTCTAAATTCCCCCACAAACTAAAACAATACATATGCGAATAATATTTTTTAAACCACCGAAAAAACGACTGTACATTTTTCCGTTTTACTCCCTCATAAACTGCCTTTGTTTCTTCCAGTAAAATCTGAGCAGGAATTCCGGGCATCTTTTCAATTTCTACAATCCATCCAATCGGATATTTTTTATCTTCTCCAACAAACAGTAAATTTTCCTCTTTTCCTTTCCAAAGCTGGAAAGCACCCGACTCTTCCAAACTCTGTTCTGATATATGTGACATAACAACAATATTCGCAATTTTTACCATTTTACTATCTCCGATTTCTTCCCAAAAATAAATTTTACTATAACATTCTTTCTTCATCTAAATCTTATTTTAATTTTTCTAAAAGTATGGGTAAACACAGCTGAAAGCGGAAGGAAGGTCTATGCAGGGTCATCATTTCCCGTCGGCACTTAGGTGCTGTATT
>CAJUGZ010000021.1 GCA_910585855.1 uncultured Lachnospiraceae bacterium
TATGCTTTCGAGTATATTTGGAGGTGAATGTATATAAGAACCCAACGTGCTTTAGCCGTTGGAGTGTTAGAAAATATAAAAAAACAAATACAGGAGAAAGAAGTACAAAGAGCAGTAGACCGATTGATTACATTTCTCAACCGCTACTTTGAAAAAGGAATTGGTAATCGAAAAAATACTGAAATACTCCCTAAAATTTATGACCAAGAACCAGAAAAAGCAAACTCAGGAAAAAAATACCTAAATGAAATAAAAAATAAACCTTATTTGATTCATTATTTTTTCTACAGAGATTATGACCTGTATAAAAAAACACTATCGGGAACTTATGAAAAAAAGTTGCTGCATTAAATCGATTAAAAGAAGGAATCGGACAAATAGAACAAAGTAATATTCCTAATCATATCCTTTATAATATCATGCGTTATTATCTTGCTCTTAAATTAATGAGAAACCAAATCAATCATGCAAGTGAATCTAATAAAACAGATGATAAAAAATATGCGATTGAACAATTAGAAAAATTTCACGAAATTTCTATGGAAATAGAATTTCAAAACATTAAAACATTAATACGAAAAGGATTAAATGCTCATAAAGAAAAATACTAAACTAAATTCCAAAAATATCAATAAAAAAGATACCTATTCCAAGTATATTAGCAGAATAAATGTATCTTTTTTATTTTTTATATCTTTCTCTACCTAATTATAGATTCTTAATCTTCCTCTTCATAATCAGAATAACTCTCTTCACATTAATATTCCTCTTTTCTTCCCATGATGTCAGCATAAAAACCTCTCTTTCTCTTAATAAAACCTCTAATTTCCCTATTATTCTTTACATATCTTTTTCTGTTTCCTGTAAATATACTAGGAGCTACTAATAAAAAAAGTTTCAGCATCCTTTTCTACAAACTTCTTCCTCTACCGGAGACCAGGTTACTCACAAAGAAGAGGATCATCGAGAGTTTCAACACCCTTTCCTACGGGCTTCTTCCTCTACCCACCCTCCAAAAAATCCAGTATTTTCAATGGGTTCAGGTACTATTTTTACGGAGAATTTTTATTAGTTTACATAACTCTATCTTCTTCTTATTTTTTTCTTATCCCACCCTACCTCCACATCTAAAAAACCTTTATTTTATAGGATTTTTCATTTTTACGGAGGATTTTCTCTTTTTTGTAGAGGAAAATATCAATTTTTCCAGTGTTTATGCGGGTTTCCACGCCCCATAATAAATTGTTTTCAATTATATAAAAATTCTCAGTAATATCTGATATTTTAATATATAATTTGATTTTTAAATTAAATTTTATATATCTTTCTCTTTTTAATTATTCTACACTATATTTTCTTAAAAATCAAGCAGAAAAATAATTTCTAACTATAATTTATAAATATTATAATTTATCTCTTAATTTATTCTATATTCTAAATTATCACAATAAACCACTATAAAACAAAATCAAATAAACCAAATTTTTCTAATCCCCTGCATTTCAATATGCCAATTTTTTTAAACAGACATACCAAAATGCAGAATCTATATTTCCTATAAAATGCGAAGATAAATTCCCCTATCCTCTACTACTAACCCGCTTTTTTCAAGCAATCCTTTTTCTTCTCCCTCCATTTCCTGCATATATCCTTCAATTTCTTTTCTGCAAATTTCCAAATCACGCTCAATCCCTCTGCGTTTTTCTGTTAATTCTAAAAGAAGCTGCTTCAATTCCTCTATTCGATTCGGTTTTACACATTCCTGAATCTTAGCCACTCGCTCTTTACTATTAATATAATCTGGCTTTGTTATATGCATCTTATGTTCTCTGTCCTCTCGATAAGCATGAATAACAGGAGAAGGATAAAATAGCGGATATTCTTCAAACTTACAATTTCGGCAGGAAAACTGCGGAAAACGCCTCTTTAATTTATCGCAGCTAACAGGAAATTCCTTTTTTTTATCCAAAAAACTCTGCGTAATTTCTTGATTATAATTAATGGTTTTTTCCATAATCTGATGCAGATACCAAGCTCCTATCTCCCCTATATGCCCGTATACATAAAGCAATGCATTTCGCTCAAAATGTGTTAAATAATGAATCTCTCTCGCTTTCTGAACAATCTCTCCAATTAAAGAACACTTTTTCTCTACAATCTCTGCTGCTTTTTCCCATTTTTCTATTTCTTTTTCTCCCTTCTCTAAAACCCTAAAAGAATCTGTTACTTCCTTTTCCTCTTCTTCCTGATCTTGCAGAAATTCTGACCATGAATTTCGAACAATCTGCAAAATCCAGTTATTTTGATCTGCTATCTCTTCCTGCAGTGCAAGAAACCGGGTTCGCCTTCCTGTCAGTAAATGCCGGTAAAACGGTATCTTTATAAGTTCTTCTCCAAAATTAGGAATATATTCCATATGACATCCATACGGCATATATACCTGTGTCAGAATACCATTCATTTTTTCCCAAAATTCCATTATTTCAACCATTTCATAAAAAAACAGCCAAATATGATACCCCTTATATCCGCTCTCCTCCACATAAGCATATCCGCCCTTATCCTGTATCCTCTTCTGTATTGTAAAAGCAATCGTTCGAATCCGCTCCTTTAACTTTTGTACTGCCTCATAGTCCTCTCCATATTCCAGCAAAAGCCTCTTATCTATATCCAAATCTAAAATAAATACATCACTTTTTCCATCTTTTGCAGGAGCTATGGCTATTGTACTTCCATGCTCGATCAAAATAAAAATCTCTGTCCGATCTGCCTCTTTCTTTTCAGAATACTCCTGTATCCTGTTTCGATCAAAACTTCCCTGAAAAATTTTATAGTGATCCCTTAAAAATAATTCCTGATACACTTTCTTCCATTCCATCTTCTCCTGCTTTATTTCCCTTTGTTCCAGCAAATGTTCCAACTGCAGATAAAGTCTGTAATGCAGCATCCGCTCCATCAATTTATCTTCTGCCTGCTCCTTTTTATCACATTGATACAATATCTGCCAAAGTTCTTCCTTTATTTTTTTATCTATAACCTTATCAATGATTTCTTCCAGACTATTCTTCCATGTTTTTTCCTTTTCTTCCTCTTTCTCTTCTTCCACTATATCGTTCTGTTTTATTTCTTTTAAAACAGGTTTTGATTCTTCTGTTTCCAAGCCAATATAAATTTTACTTTTTTGCTGCTCTTCCTCTCCAAATTCATTTCCAAAAAGGTAAACCCTTCTCCAATTGCAATTACTTTCGATTTTTGCTGATTTAATTTTAGCTGTTCCTCTTCCAATCTCTGTTCTATCCATTCCAATTCTTCTTTTGTAAATTCTTGTTTTTTTGCAAATATCATATCATCCGAATACCGCACATAAACCAAAAAAGCCTGTGCAAACTGACAATCCAATTCATATAAATAGAGATTGCTTAAAACCGGAGATAAAGGATTCCCCAAAAGAAGACCTGTTCCGTTTATTATCTCTCCGTCCTTATAACAACTCATATAAATAAATTGCAAGATAAGTCCATAAAGTTTTTTATCGGAAACATAACTTTTCAGTTTTTCAGCCAAATGTTCTCTTGAAATAGAAGAAAAAAACTCCTCTATATCACATTGATAAAAATAAGGATTTTCCTTTTTCTGTTCCTGCAAAAAATCGATTGCACCATAAATTGATTTTCCCTCCTGATAAGCATAACTATTTGCAATAGAATAGTTTCGGCTTAACTGATTTAAATATACCTTCAGACAATTTGCCACTATTTTATCCTCAACCGCAACCAAACCAATTTCCTTTTTTCTATGCAGCATTTCAGCCGGTTTTACATAATAAATCCCATAATCTATCTCAAATAAAATCCGTTTTATATTTTCCTGCAAATTTTTATCAAATTCTGGTATCCCGATTCGATCTGCTCCTGCATGTGTTTTATGCTGTATTACTTCTTTCCACGCCGACAATAAATTTTTTTCATTAAAGACTTCCATATATTTTCTGCTGTATTCCATCGATTTTCTCCTCACTAAATCACCAGATAACTTTCCGAAGAAGTAACCTTTCTCCCCAATACCTTCCTTCCTGCATAACATGCACTGCAATGCCGATAAATTAAAATACTGTCAGTAACAGGATTCCATTTGATCTCTCTGCAAAGTTTCTGAAGCCGCTGAAAAAATGCCGAAAACTCTGTTTCGGATAAATAACCTTCAAATACACTATATTGTATCCTCTGAAAATAAGTACTGCACAATTTTTCTATCTTTCTTCTCGCTTTATTCTCTGTTATATCGTAGGAAACCGTATACCATGCTTTCATCCTTCCTCCTAAATAAATCGAAAAAACTCTATCTTATCTTTTTATCCTTTTATTCTTTTAATTATGAAGCGAAAGCAGCCTGTTTCGAAATATCATAATATCTTGTTCCATCCACTGCTTCCACGTTTTTCCTTCCGATTTTTCCTCATACATCGCTTCCTGAAAATAACTGCAATATTGCCTGATTCCTTCCATCTTTAAACGAACTCCCTCCTCGCTGCTTTCAAAATCTTCTTGTTTTATCCATCGTTTATTGAATAAAGTAATTACAAAACGATCTGCAAAAACAGCTCGGTAAAGCTCCATAAAATCCAGTGCTAATGATTCCCTTCCGCTTCGAATATCATGCAAAAACCCTAATTCTACATCAAATGAAGCACTTTTTAATATTGCGAAAATTTCATTTTTTAAAAAAGTATAAGTTAAATTTAATAAAGAATTTACCGGATCATATGCCGGACGTCTTACTCTTTTTTCAAAAGAAAAATCCTGAATCAGCAAAGAAAAAACGCTAAAATATACCGCTGCCGCACTTCCCTCCAACCCCATTATCTCACTAACAGAATCTGCTGCTTCCAATTTTTTTATTGCTTCTTCTATAAACAGTTCCTTCTGTTTTAACTGAGAAAGTTTTTTTCGATAACGATAATACTTTAAATTCTCTTTTTGACCTATCAATTTTTGCTCAACAATCCCTTTTGCTATCTTCAGACGTACTTCCTCTTGAAACCAAGCATCATATTGTGCAATCCTTATCAAAACATTTTTCCCCTGCTCGCCGGATGCTCTGCCTTTTAATTTCCCTCCCGATGTTAAAAATAAAAGATCTATTCCCTTTTCTAATATCAATGATACCGCTTGCGTCGTAATCTGAACATTCCCAAATAAAAGAATGGTCTGTACGCCAAAAAGGCTAATATCTGAAATTTTTCCGTTTCTTTTTCTTACCGTTAAATATTCCCCATTTTTATGAATCCTACAATTTGGCTCACAGATATAGATATTTTTCATCGCCTATCCCACCCTTTCTGCAAAACAAATCTGCCAAAACTATCCTAATTATAAATATTCAATATATAAAAAAATCAATCACCTCCTCCCTAATCTATTTTCTTGATTTTCTTTTCGTTTCATTCACAAATCCTATCCAAATATTGCTCCCCAAATACTCTTTGCTACTCCAATTACTCCGCCTGCTACACCGCCAATCACTCTTCCTGCCACTTCACCTGCTCTTCCAAAAATCGCTCCAATTTCACCTCCTACATCTGCTCCTTCTGAAACACTTTTCACAATAGATTCCATAATATTTTCTCTTGTTTCTCTTCCATAATCTAAAATGTCATCATTATCTTTCCATATATTTTCATTTTCATTTAAATTATTGAGATAAACCATTCGTTTTTCAGAAGGAGTAGAACGAACAATATAGTATAAAAGTTTCGACAAATTATAAGGTCTGCACTGTTTTTCTCCTTCTTCTTTAAACCCGGCACTATAATAAATTGGTTCTACTCTTACCCCTGTTCCTTCATAAATTCTGTTTCTTACCGAAATAATCTTCTCATCTAAAAACCTCTTAAGCAGTGCTTCCGGCTCATTCTTTTCATAGTTCCAATACCGTCCCTTCATCGCTACATCTGCCTGATTTATCGCTACCAAAATTCGATCTTCTTTTTCCTCTCCTAAATTCGGTATAATTACCTGATTAATCAATTCATAAGAAGTACCCAAATCCCTTGTACTGCCATCCAAAATAACCAACACCAAATCAATTTTTGCTTTTCCGTCCGAATCATATTCATTTAATTTTTTAATAATATTTTTCGCATGCCTGTTGTCCGCCTCTTTTCCATCTCCTAAACCCGGTGTATCCCATAAAATCAGGTTGTCCAACTCATACCTTTCAATTTCCATTGTTTCCGGCTCTACACCTACTCCGACTTTTGCCACTTCTGTATCAAATAATGCATTTATAGTAGAACTTTTTCCGCAACCGGTAGCACCAGTAACCATAATATTAATCTTATTTTCTTTCAAACGCATTACATTTTTCAGCATCTTATTTTTATCTGCTTCTTTAATATCTGACTCCATAATATCTCTTTCCATTGTTTCAAAAATATTTTCCTTTTTCATATCGTTTCTCCTTATTTTTTTATGTTCTTTTTTGTTCTTTCAGTTCTTCATACTTTCTAATACTTTTTCACTTGCTTACTATTTTTTTCTGCTCTTTTCTTTTATTCTTATGTTTTTATCTTTTTGGTTTGTTTTTTATCCCTTCTATCTCCTTTTCTGCTATTTCAATTTATTTCTTTATCTTCCCTTCTTATTTTTTTAATACCTTACTTCCTACTTAATTTTATTCCTTTTTCTACCGCTATTTTCTTTTACATATTTCACCCCCATTATAAAACCACATTTTTAAATTTTTAAAATTTTCTTCGGCAAATCGGCATATCTTCCACAATAAAATCCATCAATTTAGTTATGTTATAATCTTTTTCTGCTGAATAATATACTGGTCGTTTTATCATGATTCCTGTTGCCTCCCTTATTCTCTTTTGAATTGAATCTGCCTGTTCTTCTAAATACTGCTTCAACACCTCATCTGGATGATTTTCTTTCTGATTCCAATGCCGTCCTTTCATTGCTACATCTGCCTGATTAATTGCTACTAACACTCAATACTTCGGAAAATTGGGCAAAATTATATTATTTAATAAATGATAAGTAGTCCCCATATCACGATTCACACCCTCTACAATAACCAATACAAGGTCAATAAATCCATATTGAGCCGAATCTAAATAATAGTCCTTATAAAGCAAATCAATCAATTTTTTCTCATAAACTTTATCCTTTTCTACACCATCTCCTAACCCCGGCGTATCCCGCAAACGAAATGCATTATTTAAATAATAAACATTCAATTCCATCGTTTGAGGATCACATTCCCGTCCCACTTCTGCAACTTCCTTCCCAAATAAACTATTCAACGTTGTCGATTTCCCTGCACCCGTTACTCCAGTAACCATAACATCTAATGGAGAAAACCTTGCTATTTTTAATTTTCTTTTTATATCTTCCAGTCTATATATATTTCTTTTCATATGTCCTCCTTCTCTATTCCTTTATTAGGTTCTTTTTTTCTGAAAGTCTTATATTTCTTTGAAAAAATTTATTCCTCACACTTTTTCTTCTCTACATATTTATTAGTACCTTAATTTAAAAAAGTTACCATACTCTAAATTAATAATTTTTATTTTATTATTCCATGCAAAAAATGCATGTATTTTATCTTTCAAAAATACATGCATTTACAAATTACAATATAAAATTGTAAACTCCACACCTGCTATTCTTTACTATCAAGAAGTCAAAAAGACACCCTTTATTTATTTCAATACCCTCTATTTTCGGGCTATTCTTTACTAACTCTCATCGTCAATCAATACGAAGCACAGTTTCAATACCCTCTATTTTCGGGCTATTCTTTACTAGCAGGAGTCATTTGGAGAGGAATTGTTGTGTTTCAATACCCTCTATTTTCGGGCTATTCTTTACTAAAATCCAAATATGGTTTGAATTTTTGAAGGTTTCAATACCCTCTATTTTCGGGCTATTCTTTACTGAGTTTTGCTACAAAAATGTTGATGAATATGTTTCAATACCCTCTATTTTCGGGCTATTCTTTACTCCATTGCATCATATATATGATGGGCTTGATGTTTCAATACCCTCTATTTTCGGGCTATTCTTTACTAAATTGAAGGGGGATATTTTTTATTTGGTCGTTTCAATACCCTCTATTTTCGGGCTATTCTTTACTTATGGAAGGCTATCGCTTCCAAGTACAAAAGTTTCAATACCCTCTATTTTCGGGCTATTCTTTACTAATGTCATGCCCGCTATCTTTTCGGAAAGCGTTTCAATACCCTCTATTTTCGGGCTATTCTTTACTGTCATTTATATACCATGAAGCGTTGATCTGGTTTCAATACCCTCTATTTTCGGGCTATTCTTTACTATGTCGGTGAAGATTCTTCTAAAGTAATTTGTTTCAATACCCTCTATTTTCGGGCTATTCTTTACTCAACCACAGGATCATAAAAGAAGTGATAATGTTTCAATACCCTCTATTTTCGGGCTATTCTTTACTAGATGTCACAGGTACTATAAAACGAGGAATGTTTCAATACCCTCTATTTTCGGGCTATTCTTTACTTTTGCAACCGTTATGCCATTTCCATTTATTGTTTCAATACCCTCTATTTTCGGGCTATTCTTTACTAGAAAGGATAGAAGAAAAATGGCAGTTTTAGTTTCAATACCCTCTATTTTCGGGCTATTCTTTACTTATAGCGAATGGATTTATCATTTGGAGGCAGTTTCAATACCCTCTATTTTCGGGCTATTCTTTACTACTTGCTGCTGTATATAATTTTGCAATCATGTTTCAATACCCTCTATTTTCGGGCTATTCTTTACTATGGCGGCTTAAAGTTTCGGTTTACTATGAGTTTCAATACCCTCTATTTTCGGGCTATTCTTTACTGAGAGAAACGAAAAATCAAGTTTTCTTTTTGTTTCAATACCCTCTATTTTCGGGCTATTCTTTACTCAGCACCACCACAAACAAATCAGGGGCTTTGTTTCAATACCCTCTATTTTCGGGCTATTCTTTACTTTACAAGAAAAATTCCATGCAGAGAGTGTGGTTTCAATACCCTCTATTTTCGGGCTATTCTTTACTTTATATGCCTTGATTTTACTTGATTGTGTGTTTCAATACCCTCTATTTTCGGGCTATTCTTTACTAAAATTTATGACGTAATTGCAAAAAGGTATGTTTCAATACCCTCTATTTTCGGGCTATTCTTTACTTAGTGAGATGGTAAATGAGAGTTTGAAGTAGTTTCAATACCCTCTATTTTCGGGCTATTCTTTACTTTGTAAAATGAACGATTGATGGAGGCGTGTGTTTCAATACCCTCTATTTTCGGGCTATTCTTTACTTATGATTTTCAAGTGTTACTTATGACTAGTGTTTCAATACCCTCTATTTTCGGGCTATTCTTTACTGCGAAAGTGTTGTGCTTGGTTCTTATAACAGTTTCAATACCCTCTATTTTCGGGCTATTCTTTACTTTAGTTTATGACGGGGATGAGGGATTCTCCGTTTCAATACCCTCTATTTTCGGGCTATTCTTTACTACTACCGATACGAATGAGGTTTCAGACGGTGTTTCAATACCCTCTATTTTCGGGCTATTCTTTACTAAGGGCGATTTGTTCTATTTTTCTGTGCTGGTTTCAATACCCTCTATTTTCGGGCTATTCTTTACTAAATGCATGGAAGCTGGCGTTAGAAGAATAGTTTCAATACCCTCTATTTTCGGGCTATTCTTTACTCGAGTACGACTATTATATGCCGATTGAGGTGTTTCAATACCCTCTATTTTCGGGCTATTCTTTACTGAAATGGTTGTGCGGATTGCACTTGTTACGGTTTCAATACCCTCTATTTTCGGGCTATTCTTTACTATAGAGCAGACGGAACGACAGGTTGAACGGTTTCAATACCCTCTATTTTCGGGCTATTCTTTACTTATTTCACAGCCCATGAAAGGCAAGACAGAGTTTCAATACCCTCTATTTTCGGGCTATTCTTTACTAATTGAGGAATTTAATCAGCGGATTGTTAAGTTTCAATACCCTCTATTTTCGGGCTATTCTTTACTGGATACTATAAACTCCAACACATAAATCCCCATATTTACAACATATTTCACAAACTACTTCTCAATTTATTTTTATATATTTTCCCTTTTCCTTTTAAATAATTCCTACCATTCCCTATTTTTTTATTATATCTCACATTGTTATCAAACTCAATATAATTATTTCCTATTTTTAAATTTTTTCACTATTTATTGTATTTCTTTCTAAATATACCCAAAATTAATACTATCCCTTCTTTTGCATATATTTATTTTATCCGCACCCCCCAATAAATTATCTTCCAACCCATCCTACAAATCATACCTCAAAACTTTTTAAACTTTTCTGTTTTCTAAATATCCAAAATCACCATAAAATAAATTTCATCCCCCTAGCATCTTTCTAAAATTCTAATTCTCCACCAGCTTCCATATTCTTTTTACTTTATAGGTTTTTAAAGATAGTATTCTGCTACAAAGGGTTTTCTTTCGTTGGACACCAAAAACAGTTAGTTGGATAATGGCAGAAATCAAATTATTTTTTATTACAGAACAAATTTTAAAAAAGTTTGGCTGCGATTCTTTTTTATTTCAGCGTCAAGGAACAGCCAGATTTTAGAATCTAGCGTTCCCTCCCCTACAACATCACCCCTCTTATCAAATTTCAAAAGACTTATTAAAGTTCTTTTTATTTTTCCCTTGCAACTCTCCCCCCATACTACTATAATAAAGAAATAAAACAATTCAACCAGGAGGTAATAAAAAATGAGCCAAATATATGCATTTTTAGCAGAAGGATTTGAAGAAGTAGAATGTCTGGCAGTTGTAGACCTTTTACGCCGAGCCAAACTCCAAGTTTCTCTTATTTCCATTACAGGAGAAAAAGCCGTAACCGGCTCTCATCATATCACTGTCCTTGCCGATGCCCTTTTTGAAAAAACCGACCTATCTAACGCCGATTTACTCTTCTTACCAGGCGGTGTTCCAGGCACACCAAATCTGGCAGCACATAAAGGACTAACCGACGCCCTAAAAAACCATGCTGCAAACGGCAAACGTCTGGCAGCCATCTGTGCTGCTCCAAGCATACTAGGTGGTCTAAATATTCTAAAAAACAAAAAGGCAACCTGCTATCCGGGATGGGAAGATAAATTAACAGATGCCATTTACCAGCCAAAAGGAGTTGTAACAGACGGAACTATCACCACAGCCAAAGGATTAGGTTTTGCCATTGATCTCGGACTGGAACTGATTTCTCTTTTATTAGATAAGGAAACTTCCGAAAAGATAAAATCCGGCATCCAGTACAATGATGAAAAATAATTTCTTCAAATAAAAATAAAGCTTATTCAATTCCAAAATAACAAAAAATAAGCATAAAAAAATAAATCAACTATTTACAAGATTTCTCCCACCGCCCAAGGCAGTGGGTTTCATCTTTGAAAACGAAAGGATTTTATTTATGAAAAAGAAAACTCTGCGCTTTCGGGCGGCTCTGCTCATCAGCCGCCTTGCTATGCATATGCAGAAATTACTAGGTATGAATGCCAGTTATTTTCCCGGCAAACTTGCCATAAAACTCTGCCCGGATTTTCTAGGGCAGATTGAAAAACCCAAAAACATTATCTGTGTTACAGGAACTAACGGAAAAACCACCGTCTGCAATATGATCTTAGATATCCTAACCGACAATGGCTATGACGTTCTAAATAACAAAGCCGGTTCTAATATCAATGCCGGTGTAGCCAGTTCCCTTATCGCAGACAGCACACTAACCGGCAAAACCAAGAAAAAAATCGCTGTATTTGAAATTGATGAGCGCAGCTCCAAACTGATTTATCCTTATATCAAACCAAATTTTGCTGTATGCACCAATTTATTCCGAGATTCCATCCATCGAAATGCACATGCGGAATTTATCTTCAATATTATTTCCGAAAGTCTTCCAAAAAATGCGCATTTGATTTTAAACGCAGATGATCTAATCAGCAGCAGCCTTTCACCGGAAAATAAAAGAACCTATTTTTCTATTGCCAAACTAGACAGTGATTTAAAAAAAAGCGTCAATATTATTAATGATATGCAGGTCTGCCCAAACTGTCATGAGGCACTTTCATGGAACTATGTCCGTTATCATCATATCGGAAATGCTTACTGCCCAAAATGTTCCTTTGCCTCTCCAAAAAGCGATTATATCGCAAAACCTGATTTTCCATCCCAAAAGGTCACTGTTTCCGTCTATGGAAAAGACGAAACCTATCCGTTAGTCAGCAACAGCATTTTTAATACGTATAATGAAATAACAGCAATTACCCTGCTGCGGGAATTTGGACTAACAAAAAAACAGATCTCTGCCTCTTTAAAAAAACTAAATATTGTAGAATCCCGTTATTCCTCGGAAACAGTAAACGGCATTGAAATCGTCACCCATATGGCAAAAGGACAAAATCCAATTGCCTGTTCCTGCGTTTTTGACTATGTAAGGCATGAATCCGGTCAAAAGGAAATTATTCTTATGTTAGATGATGTTTTCGACCGTGACGGTTCTTCTGAAATTATGACATGGATCTATGATACCGACTTTGAATTTTTAAACTCCGATTCCATCAGCCGAATTATTATCAGCGGTGTTCGTTCTGCTGACTATAAATTCCGTCTATTAATGGCAGGTGTTCCAGAAAATAAACTTATCTGCACTGAAAAAGAGATCCATGCTCCCAATCATCTTTCCCTAAACGGAACGGATAAAATCTTTATTCTTCATGAACTATATGCTGCCGAAGAAGCAATGCGTGTAAAAAATAAGGTAAAAGAAGCCGTTCAAAACAGGAGGAATTGTCATGTCTGAAATAAAAATTGAAGTACTCTATCCTGAATATGCAAATTTATTTGGAGATTTGATGAATATTCACTATTTAGAAAAATGTATTCCTGATGCAAAAATTATTTATACAGGTCTAAACGATACCCCTGCCTTTACCAAAGAAGAAGTATCCATGATCTATATGGGACCAATGACAGAACACCAGCAGGAATTAGTTATTCAGGCACTTTTTCCTTATAAAGAACAAATCCAAAACTGTATTGATAAAAATACGGTCTTTTTATTGACCGGAAATGCTATGGAAACCTTTGAAGCCTATATTGAAAATGAAGACAAAAGCCGTATAAACGGACTCCATCTTTTTTCCACTTATGCCAAACGTGATATGTTTCATCGCTATAACTCCTTGATTTTAGGAGAATACAAAGGGATTACTTTAGTAGGCTTTAAAGCACAATTCAGCCATTCCTACGGAGATAATCGAAACTGTTATTTTTATCATGTCCTTCGTGGAGATGGACTGCATCCCGGCAGCTTATTAGAAGGACTTCATAAAAACAACTTTTTTGGAACATATACGGTAGGTCCATTTCTAGTAGAAAATCCGCTTTTTACGAAATATCTAATCAAACAAATGGGTGTACAAAATCCGGTATTAGCATTTGAATCTTCGATTATGAAAGCATACCAGAAACGACTGACCGAATTTCAAAATCCAAAGCTCCGTTTCAAATAAATATTTCACCTTCCATTTTCCGGTTTACTTTTTACAAAACTTGTGATATAACAGTTTCGTACAGATAAGCAAAAAAGCCAATAAAAGTTATACTTCAAAATCCTAAAAATACAATAAGAAAAAATAAAAAAGAAGTATAATATAAATTGTAATAAAAAGGAGTAAGTATGGAACAAAAAAAAATATTTGAAACCTATGAATCAGAAGTCCGCTCTTACTGCCGCAGCTTTCCTTCCGTTTTTCAAAAAGCAAAAGGATCGATTATCACGGATGTAGACGGCAAAGAGTATTTAGACTTTTTCTGCGGAGCAGGTGCTGTCAATTATGGACATAACAATGACTATATAAAAGAAAAACTAATTACCTATCTGCAAAATGACGGTATTCTTCATTCTCTTGATATGATGACAGATGCCAAAGCTGCATTTCTAGAATATTTTGAAAAACAGATTTTAAAACCCCGTGGTCTAGATTATAAAGTTATGTTTGTTGGTCCTACTGGTACAAACGGTGTAGAAGCTGCATTAAAACTGGCAAGAAAAGTAAAAAAGCGGGAATCTGTCTGGGCTCTTATGGGCTGCTTTCACGGAATGACACTGGCTTCTCTTGCTCTTACCAGTGATAAAGACAGCCGGAAGGGAGCAGGTATTCCTTTAGAATATGTTACCCATATTCCAGCACCTTATATGTTTAAAAATTTAGATACAATCTCCTATATGGAAACCTTATTGACAGATGATCATTCCGGTGTGGAAAAACCGGCTGCACTGATTATAGAAACCGTTCAGGCAGAGGGCGGTATTCATGTATTTGAAGCAGAATGGCTGCAAAGAGTACGCAGTCTTTGTGATCGCCATGATATTTTATTGATTGTAGACGATATACAGGTTGGATGTGCACGAACTGGAACTTTCTTTTCCTTTGAACGTGCAGGTATTGTCCCTGATATGGTTATTTTATCAAAATCCATTGGAGGTATCGGACTTCCTTTCGCACTTACCTTATTAAAACCGGAACTTGATATCTGGACACCCGGAGAACATAATGGTACATTCCGAGGAAATCAGCTTGCTATTGTCGCTGCAAAAGCAGGATTAGAATATATGTTGGAACACCACATAGAGGCTGAAGTACAAAAAAAAGCAACTGTTATAAAAAATTATTTGACAGAACATATTTCTGCCGATAAAGCAGAGATACGTGGCATTGGTATGATCTGGGGTATTGATGTATACCATGGAGAAGTTTCCGCTGCTATTACAAAAAAATGCTTTGAAAACGGATTGATTATTGAACGTGCCGGACGGGACAATTCTGTTGTTAAACTAATGCCGGCACTTACTATAACAGAACAGCAGCTTTTAGACGGACTTAAAATTATTTGTGATGCTGTAAATACAATTATAAAGTAGAAATTGAGTTATAATGAAGGGAACGCCGAAATCCAAAGGAAGGTCTATTCCAAGCCCGCTTGCGCTTAGCATTTCCTATTTTCATAGCGGACACATAAGGCACTAAAACACAGCAATACCGTGCCTAAGTGCCGACGGGAAATGATGACCCTGCATAGACCTTCCTTTGGATTCCGGCTGTTTATTTCTACCTATTAGAAAAATATCCAGAACACTTGTGTGTATAATATAAAAAGTATTGGGCATACAATGTCATTTTGATGTACCCAATACTTTTTATTTATATCTACATATCTCCCCTAAAATAAATGATAAATTATCATTCATTACACTTTTATCTACTAACGGTTACGATATTTAACATATCACAATTCTTCCAAAGAAACAATGACCAATTCTATAAAATATTTTGTTAAAAATATGCAAAATAGGTCATGTACATTTTTTTATTCTTTTTTTATAATAAAGATAAGTTTCGCAAATTATATAATAAAAGGAGATTAAAACCATGAAAAAATTAAAAATGACACTTTTACTCTTATCTTTCTTATTTTTATTTATCCCTGTTGTAGGAAATCCAGACGGAGAAGTATCCCCACTTGGTGATATGGACTTTCCAATTACAACTTGTTCATTAGAATAATTTCTTATCAAAATCTTTTTCATACAGCTTTTCAAGATTTTGCTGAAAAATAAAATTATTCATAAAACCACTAATCCAAAATGCCTGTTGATAGTATTTCATACAGGTATTTTTTATTGCTTCTGTTATATCGCCTCCTGCCATTCTTAATAAATTCCATCCCTTTTCATATAATAAAGATGGCATCATATTTCCTCGTCCAAACGTTATATTCATTTTTATTGTTTTATCAATTTCTCTCAAAGCTTCCCTATATCTTCCTTCCTCTCCTAAACACATCAAATAACTTACTCTTATCAAAGTTATCGATGCCAAATGATATTCTTCTCCAATCTTACTTTTTTGATAAGCCCCAAGAACTGCCTCAAAAATAAAAAAAGCCGCTTCCTTTTCTCCTATTTTCCAATAACTAGACGCAATATTATTTAACAAAATAGCTTCATAACGGCTTGGTATATGGCACTCTAAAAAGTTTTCATTTGAAATACTATATTTAGGAAGTGTCAAACGCATCGCTTGTTCTAATCTTTCTAACTTTTCTTGTTCACTAATACCATGCAGATAATAATCTAAGATTGCCTGTGTCCGAATACAATACTGCAGATTTTCTGCTCTTTCTTTTGGAATCAGTGGTTCAAGTTCTAAAAATAATTGTTCTGCAGCTAAAAACTCTCTTCGAAATAAATATCGCTCTACCTGTCGAATCTTTTCATATAAAATATAGTGTTCTATTGGTAAAACTACCCCATACCGATCTTTTGGCATCCCTATCTCCTCTGCAAGAATACGATATACTTTCCCGCTGGGCTTTCTTCTTCCTGTTTCGTAACGTGAAATCGTTTCTGGTTCTACTCCAAGTGCTTCCCCAAGCTGACTCTGTGACTTCTGTGCTCGTTTTCGATAGTCTAAAATCATTTCCTGTAATAAAAATACCTCATAGTACTCATGTTTCGTTACAAATATTTCCCTTCTTCCATAAGAAATTCCATACTCCTGCTTCAAATCCCGAATACTTTTTAACCCCTGACATACGGTTTGATACATAGTTTCCTCCAGCCTTGTAAACCGCCTCTGTCCCTTTGCAATCTTTTCTTCCAAACCAATTTTATAATACTCTAACAATTCATCCATTAAAGTCAACATTCCATTTTCAGCCAGCAAATCTATTGTCTTCTGACAAAGAGAAATCCATTGTTTATTTTCGTTTCTTGCATTATAAACCCGAAGCAGCAAAATTGCTGTCTGTGGATAAATCCGAACTTTTTCTTCTGGATCCTGATAACGCTTCTCTATACAAATAAGCAAATTTTCCAACAAAACCTTTGCCTTTCTTATCTCCCCGCACTCCTGATACATTGATGCCATCAAACAGCAAAGACTGATCTCTTCCGGGCAAAGATAATACTCCGAAACCTTTTCAATCTGAAATTTCGGAACAGTAATCTGAATAATTTCTATCAATATCTGTTCCATTTCCTCTAACCCATGATAAGAATATGCTCCCATCAAAAAACGCATCTTACAATAAAACTGATAATCACACCGAGAAGTTTCCAAATGAGTCCCCTTTAACTTCTCCATTCCCTGCTTTAACTGTTCCTCTTGTTCCGTCAAATATGCTTCCTGAATCTGATTGCGAAGTTCATATAACTGATACTGCTTTTTCTCCAAAACAATCGAAAAATTATCCGCTGCCCGTCCCATTCGTCCAAGCAGTGCATCTAAAAGCGTCTTTCCTATCGCTTTCTCTCCCGCTTCAATTTTTCGAAACTCCGCCAAAGAACACAGCCCCTTTGACAATTCCTTCTCTGATATCTTCTCCTGCTTTCGCAGTTCAGAAATCAACGTTCCAATTCCGTCCTTTTGTACTTTCACTTTCATATCATTCCCGTCTTTTCTCTCTATCATCTAAAATCACTTTGTATTTATAACCTATATTTTATAACCCAACAACCTAAAATCCATTCCCTATCCCCATATCATCCCGCACCTATCATAACATAGCTACATTTAAAAGTATAGTAATTTACGTCAACAATTCGCTCAATAGCCGCTGTAATCATAACATAGCCACATTTAAAAATATAGCAATTTCACCCTGCAAAACAAAAGTTATAATTCAGCCATGCAGAATGGATTATGCAAATTGTACGCAAAAACTTGCTCACTTTTTTCCCACCAGACGCAAGAAGCGGGTTGGAATACAGTAGAAAGGACGAGATTCTCTTTTGTTCCGGGGTCAAGAAACAGCCAGATGCGAAAACAAGGGGCAGCCTGCAGTGACTTTGGAAAAAAGTTAGAAGTTCTTGACTTCTGCCAGAAAGCCTAAGATTTTTTGCATATCCTGCTTCCATGCAGGGTATGCAAAAAAAGGGGCGTGCTTAGCCCGTAGAAAAGGGAAGCAGTTTTGCTGCGGCAAAGTACACCCTTTGGTATGCCCGTCACATTTTGGCTGCCATAAGGGCGAATTGCGCCCCGGTCTGTCCGGTTGGATGCATGAAAATGCAGAAGTCTTAGAACTTCTTGCTTTTTGGAAACCGGAACAGCAGGCTGCCCCTTGTTTTCGCATCTGGCGTCCCCTCCAAGAAAAAAGAACACCTGACCAAAAGCCAAGTGTCCCCTTATAAAAAACGTATATTTTATTTTACATGATCCCGAATCTCAATCCGAACCAATGCCCGCCGAAGTGCCATCTCTGCCCGAGCAATATCTACCCCGGCTTCTGCTCCGCCAATTCGCCGTTCTGCACGAATCCGTGCTTCCTCTGCCCGATTGACATCGATCTCATCCGGCCACTCAGCCACTTCTGCCATCAGTGTAACTTTATCTCCTAAAATTACCACAAATCCAGAGTGAACCGCTGCCAGCTTAATTCCGCCCTCTTCGTGAATCCGCACAATTCCCGGTGCTAATGTAGTAGTTACAGGAAGGTGTCTGGCATAGACGCCAATTTCACCCTCACCCGTAGTCATTTCCACCATGGAAACCGGATTATCGTATAAGATACGGTTTGGTAAAATAATCTGCAACTGAAATAACTCTGCCATCCTGCACCTCTCCTATCCGCTTTATCACGCCGTCCGCAAAAACAATCTGCTTACTACTTACATTTCGCCAGCACATCATCAATACTTCCGGTATTTAAGAAATAACTTTCTGGTATCTCATCGTGCTTTCCTTCCAAAATCTCCTTAAATCCACGAATCGTTTCACTGACAGGCACATAACGTCCTTCCAATCCTGTAAACTGTCCGGCAACAAAAAACGGCTGTGACAGATATCTCTGCACCTTTCTTGCTCTTGATACAATCAGCTTATCATCCTCTGAAAGCTCATCCATACCAAGAATCGCAATAATATCCTGCAGTTCCTTATATCGCTGCAAAATCTCCTGCACACCACGTGCTACCTGATAATGCTCTTCTCCAACAATACGAGGATCTAATATTCTCGAAGTAGATTCCAGCGGATCAACTGCAGGATAAATTCCAAGCTCTACAATCGAACGGCTTAAAACCGTTGTTGCATCCAAGTGGGCAAATGTAGTAGCCGGAGCCGGGTCAGTTAAGTCATCCGCTGGTACATAAACAGCCTGTACCGAAGTAATCGATCCGTTCTTTGTCGAAGTAATACGCTCCTGCAAAGCACCCATTTCTGTCTGTAAGGTAGGCTGATATCCTACAGCAGAAGGCATACGTCCAAGCAGCGCTGATACCTCTGAACCTGCCTGTGTAAAACGGAAGATATTGTCAATAAATAACAATACATCCTTTCCACCCTTATCCCGGAAATATTCTGCCATTGTAAGCCCGGTCAGACCTACTCTCATTCTGGCTCCCGGCGGCTCGTTCATCTGTCCAAATACCATCGTTGTCTTTTCAATAACGCCAGATTCTTTCATTTCATAATAGAGATCATTTCCCTCACGGGTGCGCTCTCCAACACCAGTAAATACAGAATATCCGCCATGCTCCGTTGCGATATTACGAATTAATTCCTGAATTAATACTGTTTTTCCTACACCTGCACCGCCAAACAGACCAATCTTTCCACCCTTTTGATATGGGCAAAGCAAATCAACTACTTTAATTCCGGTTTCCAAAATCTCAGTAGAAGTAGACTGTTCTTCAAATGCCGGAGCCTGCCTGTGAATCGGATAATACTCTACTCCCTTTGGAGGATCGATATTATCAATCGGCTCTCCAAGGACATTAAACATACGTCCCAATGTATTTTCACCAACCGGAACAGAAATCGGTGCTCCGGTAGCCACTGCATCCATTCCACGTACCAGACCATCGGTCGGTCCCATTGCAATACAGCGTACAGTATCATCACCTAAATGCTGAGATACCTCTACTACCAGCGTTTTTCCGTCTTTTGTGGTGATCTTTATCGCTTCATTGATATCAGGCAGTTTTGCCGAAAACTTTACGTCCAAAACTGCACCAATAATCTGCGTAATCTTACCAACATTTAACTCTGCCATTTTCTCACTGCTATTAAAAGTATATACAAATGATAGCTTTTCCTTTCTTAATATTGTTGTTCCGCTCTAACTAATTGCCTGCGCACCGGCAATAATCTCGGTCAATTCCTGCGTAATCGAACCCTGTCTTGCACGGTTGTACATCAGGGACAGATCCGCAATCATCTCCTCTGCATTGCTGGTAGCCGAATCCATTGCCTGCATCCTTGCACCGTTTTCACTGGCAACCGCCTCTACCAAGGCACTATAGATCAAGCCGCAGATATATTTTGGAATAATAATATTCAATACCTCTTCTTCGTCCGGTTCATAGTTCATCGGTATCGACTTTCCGCTTTCTGCTGCCTCCTTCTGGTCAAATTCCACTGGAAGCAGTTTAATCAGTCTTGGCTGATGACTGACTGTATTTTTAAAAGAAGTATAAGCTAAATAAATCTCTCCTACCTCTTTATTTTTAAATGCAGTCAATACAGCATTTCCGATTTCCTGTGCATCTTTATAAAGCGGTTCATTAATTACGTCCGAATAGTCCGCAGCCATCTCATATCCTCTGCGTTCGAGATAGTCTTTTCCCTTTCGTCCTACCGAGTAAATTTTTAAATCTTCCTGTTTTAATTCTCCTCTGGTAATCAGTTTAATAATATTGCTGTTATATCCTCCGGCAAGTCCCCGGTTGGATGTCACCACAATCACAGCTTTTTTCTTAGATTCTCCTGCTTTCAGATAAGGATGATTGATATCGGAAGATAAAGCAAGCATACTAGATACCGTATTGTACATATGCTCAAAATAAGGTCTTGCCTGTTCTGCTTTTGCCCTTGCCTTCTGAAGTTTTACAGTGGAAACCAATTTCATCGCCTTTGTAATCTGCCCGGTACTCTGAATACTGTTTTTCCGCCTCTGTATATCTCGCATAGAAGCCATAACTGGTCACCTTCCTTCTTGCCTACTTAAAGCTCTTCTTAAATTCATCCAATGCCTTCTTTAAAAGGCTTTCTGTTGCATCGTCCATCTGCTTGGTTTCTTTTATTGTCTGCGGAATCTCTGGATACTTCGTTCCTACAAACTCAAAAAACTCTTTTTCAAAACGCAGAACATCCGAAACAGGAATATCTAACAGATATTTCTTGGTTGCTGCATAGATAATCATAACCTGATATTCTACCGGCATCGGCTTATACTGCGGCTGTTTCAACATTTCTTTAATACGCTCGCCCTGTGCTAACTTTTCTTTGGTATCGGCATCCAATTCCGATCCAAACTGAGAGAATGCTGCCAATTCACGATACTGTGCCAGCTCCACACGAATCGGAGCAGCAATCTTTTTAATCGCCTTAATCTGCGCTGCACCACCTACTCGGGATACAGAAAGTCCTGCATTCACAGCCGGACGGAAACCGGCATTAAATGCTTCTGTTTCCAGATAGATCTGACCGTCTGTAATAGAAATTACATTTGTCGGAATATAAGCAGATACGTCCCCTGCCTGTGTTTCAATAATTGGAAGTGCCGTTAAAGAACCGCCCCCCAACTCATCTGAAAGACGGGCTGCCCGCTCTAATAATCTGGAATGTAAATAGAATACATCTCCGGGATATGCCTCACGTCCCGGCGGTCTTTTCAGCAATAGGGAAAGAGTACGATATGCCGTTGCATGTTTACTTAAATCGTCATAAACTACCAATACATCTTTTCCCTGCTCCATCCATTCCTCTCCAATCGCACAGCCTGCATATGGAGCAATATACTGAAGCGGTGCTAATTCACTTGCTGTCGATACAACAACCGTTGTAAAATCCATTGCACCATATTCTTCCAATGTCTTTACAATCGAAGCCACTGTAGAAGCTTTCTGTCCGATTGCCACATAGATACAATTTACTCCCTGTCCCTTTTGATTAATAATCGTATCTATCGCAATCGCTGTCTTACCGGTCTGTCTGTCCCCGATAATTAACTCACGCTGTCCTCGTCCAATCGGAATCATCGAATCAATTGCCTTAATTCCGGTCTGCAGTGGTGTATCAACCGACTTTCTGGAAATAACTCCGGATGCTACACGCTCTACCTGACGATACCGCTTTGTAACAATCGGGCCTTTTCCATCAATCGGCTGTCCCAATGCATTTACTACTCGTCCTACCATCGCATCTCCAACAGGAACTTCTACTACTCGTCCTGTGGTTTTTACCGTATCACCTTCACTGATATTGCCAGCACCTAACAATACGGCACCAACATTGTCCTCCTCGAGATTTAAAACCATCCCGTAAACTTCTCCCGGGAATTCCAATAATTCACCCTGCATAGCATTTTCCAGACCGTGGATACGTGCGATTCCATCCGCTACCTGAATTACCGTACCAACATCCGATACTTCAAGCTGCGTGGAATAATGTTTGATCTGTTCTTTGATTACAGAACTTATTTCTTCCGGTCTCAAATTCATGAACCTTTCGCACCTTCTTTCCTAAAGTTGTATCTTTATCAATTCTCTGGTCATATTTTCCAGCTTTGTTTTAATACTGCTGTCTACTACCCGATCTCCAATTCGAATTACCATGCCTCCAATCAAATCCTCTTGGATTTCATAGCAGATTTCAAATGATTTATAATCTGTAGTGGCAAGCAGCTTTTTCTCTACTTCCTTTTTTTGTGTATCCCTAAGCTCAACTGCCGAGGACACATAGGCTGTTCCAATCCCCTTGTATTCCTTTACTCTTGCAATAAAATACGAAAAGATTGCCGGCAGCTCATTGTACCGTTCCTTATTTACAACCAGCATGATAAAACCTGTTAAATGGTCAGATACCCTGCCCTTTAATACTGTTTCGACTACCTGAAGTTTCTCTTCTTTTGCAATCTTCGGGTGATTCAATATCTTCATCAATTCATCGCCAGCGGCAAGAACCTCTGAAAGAACCTGGACTTCTTCAAAAAGCATATCCATAGCGTTTTCTTCCAAAGCCAGTTCAAATAATGCATCCCCGTATGTTTTGGATACTAATTTTGCCATGTGTTCTCACCCATTTCTTTCAAGGTTTCTTCTACCAACGCATCCTGAATCTCTATATTCATAGACTGTGTTACAATTTTTCCCGCCATCATGGATGCAATCTGAATCATTTCTTTCTTCATATCATCCATTGCACGTTTTTTCTCCAGATCGATCTCGGTCTGGGCTCGCTTTATAATTCTTGCTGCTTCTTCCTTTGCCTCTGCTACAATCTCTTCTTCACGCTTTAACGCTTTTTTGCGTGCTTCAGAAAGAATGGCTTCTACTTCTTTATCCGCCTCTTTCAGTCTGGCATTATAATCTTCCTTTAATGCAAGAGCCTCTTCTTTATTTTTTGTAGCGGAAGCTATATCGGCTGCAATCTTATCTTGACGCTTCTTTAACATATCCCGTACCGGATTGAACATCAGATACGATGCCGCAAAAAACAGGATAAATACATTAATCGCCAGTATCAGAGCATCATTTAAGAGCTGCAAGTCCAAGTCAAATATACGTCCCAAGTTTTCGCCTCCTTTTGGCCTTTTTTCTTTCTAATCCATTTAGAGTACGAATTAAAGTTTTCCAAGCAACGGTGCTACGAATAACAAAATAATTGCTGTTGCAAAACCATAAAGACCTGTTGTTTCGGCTACTGCCTGTCCTAAAAGCATCGTAGATGTAATATCCGATTTTGCACCCGGATTACGTCCTACTGCATTTGCTGCAAGACCTGCTGCAATACCCTGACCAACTCCAGGACCAATACCGGCAATCAATGCTAACCCTGCACCAATCGCAGAACATGCTAAAATTAAACCTTCGTTCGTAATGTTTGACATAATGTTTTCCTCCTTTAATAAAACAATCTTTTTTCAATCAAAATCTGCGTCTTTTTCTGTTTTAATCTGCAATCTTATCATTGACATAAACCATTGTCAACATACAGAACACATAGGTCTGAATTGCTCCAGAAAATACATCAAAATAAACATGCAGTGCCGCCGGAATTCCTAACTTCACCAAAAGCGGCAACAATCCATACCAAAGTCCCATCATAACCGTTCCTGATAATACGTTACCAAACAGACGCAATGATAATGATAACGGAACTGCAAATTCTCCAATTAAATTAATTGGAAATAAAAGCGGCAGCGGCTGGAACAAATTTGTAAAATGCTTGACCTTATTCTTTTTAATACCGTTATAGTGTACCATCGCAAAAGTAATCAAACCAAGCGGAAGTGTTACACCATAGTCCGCAGTCGGCGGACGCAGCCCAATCAAACTGGAAATATTGCAGAACAAAATAAAAAGAAAAATAGCGGAAATATAGTTGACAAACCGTACTCCGTTTTCTCCCATAATGCCCTTTACCATATTTCCAAGCATCTCTACAAACAGTTCTAAGATGTTTTGGAATGTTCCGGGTACTTCATCCGGGTTCTTCATCTTGCGGCTGGCACATACAAATAAAATCAGCAACAGTACAGTAACGATAAAGAGGCTGACATGCGTAGTGGTCAGATATAATTTCTGTCCGCCTATCTCATATTCGTATAAAAACTTAATATAAAAATCAGCTTCTTTTTCCTGTGCTAACATCTTTTTCGGTATTGCCAGATTCGCCGCTGATAAAGCGGACATCGCCCGTTCTGCCATTAATAGCACATTCACTCTCTCACCCTCCTTATTATTCTATGAGTAAACGGCTGTAAATACACCGCTACTTTCAATGTAAACACTCCTGCTACACAGCTTAGCAGATTTGCTTTTTTTGTTACAGCCACCACTAACAGTACCGCTACAAGACCAATAGTTCTGACTGCATATCCCTTTGCTGCCCCTTTTCTTGCTGCCCCTTCACCCATATCTAAAATCTTTGTTATTGAATAGTACATATGAAATACCATCGCTGACGCAGTCAGCATACCTATCAGCAGTCCAAGGCTTATTGATAATTTATCTGAAAGAAATAACAAAATCAATAGTTCTAAAACAATACCCGTCAATACAATCCCAAGGACTAATTCCCAAACGGTACTATTGATGCGTTTCATCCTTTTTCTTCCTCCTGCTGTCCCTTTTTGCTACTCCCATTGCCAGTATCCATGCATTTCTGCCGCCTGCCGCAATTCCCATAAACAAAAGAGGAATCGTAAACCAAGTTCCGAAAGTTTCATCTAACCAAAGCCCTAAAAAAAGACAGAGGAAAATCGGCACCATAATCTGAATACTAATCTGGGATATTAACACAAGATTTTGATAGCCTCCTGTACGTTTTTCCATTGGAATCCTCCTTATTATTTTGCATTATTATCTTTGTAATAGGAACTTATTCGCTTCTTCCCTTCTATGATTCCCCATTTTTTTCTGTCTCTTTCATGGAAACACTGTTTCTTTTTTTCCATATTATGGCTATCGCCTTTTGATTATAGCACCTTTTTTTTCATAACACAATATTTTGTAATTATTTTATTACTTTTCTATTACTCTTCTTGCACATGCAATCGCAAGCGCACCTTTTCCTATATGACAGGCTACGCTTAATGAAAGAGGATCTCCTATCACTTTCATATTTGGAAATGCTTCTTCGATTTCCTGCTTCCACTGCAAAGCTTCCTCCGGGTTTCCAGAATATGCATACATTAATTCCATTTCATTTTTATCTACATAGTCTTGAAACCTTGTCTGAAAATCTTTTTTCATCGCTTCTAACATTGTCTTTTTCGCTGCTTTCATCCCTCTTGCTTTTGCATAGGCATCCAATTTTTCTCCCTGTATCTGAAGAACCGGTTTTAGATTTAAAATCGTTCCCAATGCAGCAGCAGTCGGTGTAATTCGTCCGCCTTTTTTTAAATATTTTAATGTTTCTAATGAAATATAAATACTGGAATCAAATTTTTGTGCTTCTAATATTTCTTTAATTTCCGCTGCACTTTTTCCTGCCTTTCCCAGCGTTAGAGCATCCATTACGGACTGACGCATAGTTACGGAAATTCTTTGGTTATTTACTACTTGTACCTTTCCTTCATATTCTTCTGCAAGCATCTGTGCCGTTGCACAAGAACCACTTAACCCGCTGGACATTGGAATATGCACTATTTCATCTGCTTCTTCTAATAGTTTATCCCATAATTCCTGTATATCGGCAGGAGAAGGCTGCGATGTGGAAATATCAGCGTCTTCTTCCAGTCTTTTATAAAATTCCTGTTGTGTTAGACTGATATCTTCATAGTAAATTTCTCCATTGATAAAAAAAGGCATTGGCAGAACTGCAATTCCTAGTTCTTTCGCTTCTTTTTGGGTGATTCCACTATTACTATCTGTAACATATGCTATTTTACTCATGCTTTTTACCCCTTTACCTAAAAATTATTATAATATTCCTCTCGTAAATTGTCTAGCTTTTCTTTTTCCTTAAAAATTTTCTTTTTCACCTCTATTTTTATCATAAATATCTATTTACTTCAAGGCAGATGTAAGCTTAAAATCTCTTTTATAAAACTTTTACAAGAGGACGCCAGATTCGAAAACGGTGGGCAGCCTGCTGTTCTGGTTTCCAAAAAGCAAGAAGTTCTAAGACTTCTGCCTTTTCTTTGATCCAACCGGACAGACCGGGGCGCAATTCGCCCTCATGACAGCCGAAACGAAACAGGTGTAAGGAAAGATATTACCAGCCATAAGACAGCCGTTTTCCTATCATCCGGGCTAAACACGCCCCTTTTTTTTCACACCCTGCATGGAAGC
>CAJUGZ010000022.1 GCA_910585855.1 uncultured Lachnospiraceae bacterium
GGAAAAGGCAGAAGTCTTAGAACTTCTTGCTTTTTGGAAACCGGAACAGCAGGCTACCCACCGTTTTCGAATCTGGCGTCCCCCCTTTCTATAAAAATCATACACTACCAACGAATTTCCACTTAAAAATTCTAAAAAGTTCTTATTCCATCTTCTCGTAAGGTTAAAATATTATCCTTTTTTAAGTTTGTCCTGATTTTATTAAGGCATTGGCTCTACCATAGTAGTTAAAAAATTTAAAGAACCGGGAGGATTTTCTGTTCCTTTTTCTAATAAAGAAATTAATCCAAGTATCGTATCTTCTATATTTTCGGAACTGGAAGGAATCAGTGTATTGTCTAATTTAATAGATAAGATAATCAATACAATTTCTGCCAGTGCAGATGGATAGTCAAAATGAATTTCCCCAGTTTCAATTCCCTGTGTAATAATTGCAGTTAATGCCGGTTTTAATTCTAAAATCATATGGGACAAGTATTTTTGGTGCAGATAGGCTTTTTCCTGTGAACTGATAACCGAGTCAGAAGCCCCTTGCCCTTGACGGAGGAATTCCGAAGAAGAATTCCGACATGCCTGAAATATCATTGCCATTCGGGTAAAAGGGGAAATTTGTGTTTGTTTTGCTAAGTTTTTTGCTGTTTCTAAAGGTTTTTCATAGTTGCGTGTAATCAGTGCTTCTAGTATTGCTTCTTTGGAAGGAAAGTAGTAATAGATACTGCCTTTTCCGATTCCTGCGGCTTGTGCAATTTCACTGACAGAGATTGTTTGGATATTTTTGTTTTTTAGCAATGTTTGAAGTGCATCCAAGATTTGCTCATATTTTAGCCGATTTGGCATAGCTACCACCTTTCTATTTCTATAATTATGCGAATAATGTAAAACAGCAAAGGTTATCAGCTACCGGATAAAAAGAGCAGCTTTTGGAAAACCTATACTGTATGCTGCCGGAAAATAATAATAGATATCTATAATAGAACTATTATAACAGAAATAAATTGGGAAGCAAGATGGAAATTTGTAGAAAAGAAAGAGAAAATTTTTTAAAATTCTGGTAAAAAAACTATTGACCGATGGTCGAAAAGGTGTTATTTTAATCTAAGTAACACACGACCAGCGGTCGAAAAATTATATTAAAAAGGAGAATTGGGATATGACGTATGCAGATTTTTTTGCAGAGGTAAAAGGAAAGTTTATGGATGCGGATGTAAGTAATATAACAGAGCATCTGGCATATCAGTTTAATATTGAAGGAGAAGCAGGTGGCATTTTCTATGTAGAAGTAAAAGAGGGGAAATTGTATGTAGAACCATATGAGTATTTTGATCGAGATGCTATGTTTACTGCTTCTGCTGAAGTATTGATGAAGATTGCTTCTGGCAAATTAGATCCGATTGTGGCAGTGACACTTCAGAAGTTAAAAGTAGAGGGAAATATTGAGAAAGCATTAAAGTTAAAAGAATTTATTGATAAAAAGAAGAAGTAATTAGAGAGATATAGAATAAAAGAGAGGCATTTTTATGAGTAAATTTGGAAAAGCCGCCGCTGCTGCCGGAGTTCTTGCAGCAGCACAGATGGGAGAAGCAGTTTATTTTTATCGCCGTACAATGAAACGAAATCAGGCAAAAACAGAACGAACGATAAAAATGGCTGGAACAGATTGGAATCAGTATATGGAACTGATTCAGGCACGGAAAGAGTATATGTTAGCACAGCCTCATAAGGAAGTTTCGATTCATTCAGAAGATGGACTGAAACTGCATGCAACATATTTCCCAAATGGGAACGAAAAGAAAGTGGTTATTTGCTTTCATGGATATACCAGTCAGGGAATGTCGGATTTTATCGGGCTTTCGGACTATTATTTAAAACGTGGATATAGTATGCTGCTTCCAGATGCCAGAGCGCATGGGAAAAGTGAGGGGGAATATATCGGATTTGGATGTCTTGACAGAAAAGATGCACTTGGTTGGATTCATTGGGTAATGGAGCAGTGCAAAGAGGATGTACAGATTCTTCTGCATGGGATTTCTATGGGGGGTGCAACGGTGTTAATGACGAGCGGACTCAATCTGCCAAAACAGGTAAAGGGGATTATATCAGACTGTGGATTTACTTCACCAAAAGAAGTATTTACTCATGTTTTACACAATATGTATCATTTGCCGTCTGTTCCGCTGATTTCGATTACCGATTGGATGAATCGAAAAAAGGCGGGATATGGAATGGACGAATGTAATGCAGCAAGGGAAGTCAGAAAGGCGAAAGTTCCGATTTTGCTGATCCATGGAGATGCAGATACATTTGTACCATATCAGATGTGTGAGGAAATTTATAAAAATTGTGCTTCAGAGAAAAAGAAGCTGATCATAAAAGGTGCTGCTCATGCAGAAAGTTATTATAAAGACAGAGAAGCCTACGAAAAAGCATTGGATCAACTGGTTGATCAAGTGATTGTGACAAGATAAAGACAGGTTAGGAAAGAGGAAGGAAACGGAGAAGAGAAATGAAGACAAGAAAGGGTTATAAGGTATATCCATTGACTGTGGCACAGAAGTTTCATTTATTTTATTTAAATTCTTGCCCAAAGAAACAGGTTGTAAATATCGGCACCAGTCTGACGATTGAAGCAGAGTTAGATTGGGAAGTACTGAAACAGGCAATTTATAAAGCCTATGAACGGTGCGAGTCAATGCGGCTTCGTTTGACACAGGATAAAGAAGGAAATTGGTATCAGTATGTGGTAGATAAGGAAGAACGAGAGATTGAATTTGTAGATTTTTCGAATCAGTCCATGGAAGAGGCAGAAGCTACAATGAGAAGCTGGACAGAAGTACCTTTTTCCCATCAGGACGCACCGCTGAATCGGATTGTAATGATTAAAACAAGTGATGGATTTAGCGGAATTTACTTATTGGTCGATCATTTGACGATGGATGCACAGTCTTTGATCTGTTTTATGAAGGATATTATTGAAATTTATTGTAATGCAAAGTATGAAGGAGTGGACTATCCAAAAGATATGGCTTCTTATATTGAGCAGATTCAAAAGGACTTGGCTTATGAGGCAGGATCAAGAGCAAAAGAAAAAGATACGGAATTTTTTGAAAACTTGATTAAGAGTTCAGAGCCAATTTACAATGGAGTAGACGGATCACAAAAGTTAGAGGAAGAGAGAAAAAAGGATAATAATCCAAATCTTCGGGCAGCAGTAAATGCAACAAACTGTGTGGACTCTGCATTGGATATTTTTCATTTAGAGGAAGAACCGACAAAGCGGTTAATGGATTTTTGCGAAAAATATCATATTTCATTGGCTTGTCTTTTAATTATGGGTCTGCGGACTTATTTTCAAAAGATGAATGGAAATGATGATGTTTCTATCAATACGGCGATTGCACGTCGTGCAACTTTAAAAGAGAAAAAATCCGGTGGGACAAGAATACATTCTTTTCCATTTCGAACAATCATTGGAAAAGAAAAGACATTTTTGGAAGGAATTTATGAAATTCGGGATATGCAAAATGAAATGTTCCGACATGCCAATTATGATCCAGTAGCATATTTTATGTGCCGTGGAAAGACATATCCTACAAAACCCGGACAGACCTATGAGCCGATGTCTTTGACCTATCAGCCGTTGACTTTAAAAGAAAAAGGATTGGACAAATTAGGAGATATTCATTATAAGACAAAATGGTATCCAAATGGTGCAACAACACAGGCAATGTATCTTACTGTTATGCATCGCTCGGATGACAATGGATTAGATTTTAACTTTGAGCATCAGATTAAGGCAATTTCGAAGGAAAAATTGGAATTCTTTTATTACTATATATGTAAAATTATGTTTAAGGGAATTGAAAAACCAGAACTTACGATTGGAGAGATTATTAAGCTGGTATAGTCTGTAAAGACTAAAACAAAACAGAATAGAAAGGGATTTAGGCAGAGAAGATGTTTGAGAAATTAGTAGAATTGATTGGAAATTATGTAGAAGTAGAGGCAGAACAGATTCACCCGGAATCACGGTTTATGGAGGACTTAGGATTTACTTCTTTTGATTTTATGAGTATGCTTGGGGAGTTGGAAGAAGAATTTGATGTAGAAATCGATCAGAAAGAGGCAGCAAATATTCGAACAGTACAGGAAGCAGTGGAGTATTTGGAGAAAATTTCTGCTTAAACTGTTTTCAAATAAAGCATAGGAAGATTGTCGGTAAAGTGGGAGGATTAGAATGATTTTAAGTACAATTCGTGAAATTTTGGTAAATTCAGAAACCTTATATGGATCAGAAGATGCTATCCGTTATAAACTGGGAAAAGATCAAATTGAAGCAAAGTCTTATACACAACTGAAACAGGATAGTGAGAGTTTTTCCTGTGTACTGCAAAGCCTTGGAGAACAGGGAAATCATATTGCAGTAACCGGAATGACATCTTATCCATGGTTGGTTGCTTATTTTGGTATCGTAAACAGCGGCAGTGTTGCTGTTCCTTTGGATGTTTCCCTTCCAGCAGCGGAGATGTGTGAACTATTGGATCGGGCAGATGTAACAGTATTGGTGATTGATGAAATTCGGGCAGATGTAATCGCTGCAGCAAAAAAACAGTGTCCAAAGTTAAAATATGTGATTTCTATGCAGAAAAAGGAAAGTGATGAGGAAGTACTTTCTTTTGTACAGCTTTTAGAAAGCAATAGAGGAACATATGATTTGATACCAGAACCAGATCGCTTGGCAACCATTATGTTTACTTCAGGAACAACCGGAAAAAGCAAAGGTGTTATGCTGACACATCGAAACTTGGCAGAGGATGCAACTTGTCTGGATATGAAGATTCCGCCTCGAACAGTGGTACTTTCTGTACTTCCAATACATCATGCCTATTGTTTGAGTATGGACATTTTAAAAGGGCTTTCTCTTGGCAGTATCATATGCATCAATGATTCTTTGCTGCGTGTCGCTAAAAATGTAAAATTATTCCAGCCAAATATGATTTTAATGGTGCCGCTTATGATCGAAACGTTTGCTAAAAAGTTAGAGGAAGTGGCAAATCTTCCAAAAGAAATTGTAAAAAAAGAGGTATTTGGAGAACAGCTTCATACGATTTGCAGTGGTGGGGCTTATCTAAATCCATCTTTGATCGATCTATTTTCCGATTATGGAATTACAATTTTGCAGGGCTATGGTATGACAGAATGTTCTCCGGTAATCAGTACAAATTTAAGCTGGAATAAAAAGAAAGAATCCGTTGGAAAGCTGATGCCTAATTGTGAGGCGCAAGTGGTTGATTCAGAACTTTGGGTTCGTGGCAGCAGCGTAATGCTTGGATATTATAAAATGCCAAAAGAAACAAAAGAAACTCTAGAAAACGGCTGGCTAAAGACAGGAGATCTAGGATATGTCGATCAGGACGGATTTGTCTTCTTAACAGGAAGAAAGAAAAACTTAATTATTACAAAAAATGGAGAGAATGTTTCTCCAGAAGAATTAGAAAATAAATTGGGCGAAAATCGAATGGTACAGGAAATTTTAGTGCGGGAAAAGGACGGCGTAATCGAAGCAGAGATTTTCCCAGACTATGAATATGTAAAAAAACAGGAAATTTCCAATGTACAGGAGGCACTTCAAAGTCTGATTGATCAATATAATCAGGAGGCAGTTGCCTATAAAAAGATTTATCGACTGACTGTGCGGGAAACAGAGTTTGAAAAGACACCTTCAAAGAAGATAAAACGATACTAGAAAAAAATAGATGCTGGATTTTAAAAGCTGTAGAATGGTTTTTAAAGTCCAGCTTATTTTTAGTATTTCCAGAGAGGACGCCAGATGCAAACCCCTAGGCATCCTGCTGTTCCGGTTTCTAAAAAGTAAGAAGTTCTAAGACTTCTGCATGATAGTGTATCTAACCGGACAGACCGGGGCGCAATTCGCCCTTATGGCAGTCAAAATTTTACTGGCATACCAAGGAATGTAATCTGCAGCAATAAGATGGCTTCTCTTTCATACGGGCTAAACACGCCCCTTTTTTTGCATACCCTGCATGGAAGCAGGATATGCAAAAAATCTTAGATTTGGTAGCAGAAGTCAAGAACTCCTAACTTTTTTCCAAAGTCACTGCAGTCTGCCTAGGGGTTTGCATCTGGCTGTGTGTTTCTACCGAAAAAGATTTTTTTTGGTGAAAAAGGACAAAAAATTACAAAATTTGGTTGACTATCACTAGACAGAATGGTATAACTTAACAATAGAAAGGAAAAGATAGTTGTTGTTTTTGAGTGGAAAAAGATTGGAGATACAAGGATATGGCTGGGAAAGAAAAAAAGCCATTAGGCTGGAAAAAAATTGTTGGATTGTCGGCTTTAGGGGTTTTAGCTGTTGTTTTGCTTGCGGTAGGTTTTTTTGTCGGAACAAAACCGGGAAGAAAATTGCTTTATCAATATGCAGCAAAGCATATTTATCAGGCAGTGGAAGTAGAAACAGAGTCGGAGGAAAAGCCGACAGTGATATTAGAGAAGGAAGAAATCGAAACTACAAAACCAGATCCATGGTATGATGAGGATGAACCAGTTCGTAATTTCTTGATTTATGGAGTGGAGGGAATTGGGGGTGCAAGAAATACCGATAGTATGATGATTGTTTCTATCAATATGGAAACAGGGGAACTGAAATTAACCTCTTTGATGCGGGATATTTTGCTTCATATATCCGGTTATCGTGACAATAAATTAAATCAGGCATATGCATTGGGCGGAGTTGATCTGATGTTAGAAACGATTGAACATAATTTTATGATTGATATTGATGGTTATGCTTGGGTAGATTTTGATAATTTTGAAGAGATTATCAATTTAATTGGCGGGGTAGATTTGGAGTTGACAGAGAAAGAGGCTCAATATCTAAATACAACAAATTATATTTCAAAACCGGAATATCGTACAGTATCTCCGGGTATGAATCATTTAAATGGAAATCAGATTTTAGGTTACTGTCGTGTGAGGGATGTCTGGACGGCGACCAGCGGGCATGACGATTATGGCAGAACAGAAAGACAGCGCCTTGTGCTGAATACGATATTTAAGACATATATTAAGCGCAATCCGATTGAATTGATGACGTTATCTATGAAATGCTTAGAATATGTAAATACTAACGTATCAGAAAAGCAGATTGCTCAGATTTTAGAGTGTGTGGTAGAAAAGAAGGCAAATTCATTAGAAACCTTTCGTATTCCAGTAGATGGTCATTTTACAGAACCAAAAATCTATGATGGTGTAACTTATCCGTTAGTAATAGAATGGGAAGAAAATATTTTGCAGTATTATCAGTTTTTATTTGGGGACACAGAAGAAGAAGCAAAAGAACGATACGAAAAATACAAATCCGAAAAAGAGAATTAGGAGGACGCCGAAAGCCAAAAGGAGTTCTATTCCGAGTCCGCTTGCGCTTAGCATTTCCTCGTAACGGACACTAAGACGCTAAAACACAGCGTCTTAGTTCCGATGGAAAATGATGACTTTATGAAGCTGAAAGGATGCATTATTATATGGAGAAAAACGAAAAATGGTTACAATGGGCGGTTGAACTTCAAAGTTTAGCACAGGCAGGCTTATTTTATTGTAAAGATAAATATGAACTTGAAAGATATGAACGTATTAGAGAAATATCAGCAGAAATAATCAGTTATCAGTCAGAGATACCACTTGAAAAGGTAAAAGATTTATTCTGTAATGATGTGGGATACCAAACACCTAAAATAGATACACGGGCAGCTATATTTAAAGAGGGAAAAATATTGCTTGTACATGAGGCAAATGGTACATGGGCATTGCCGGGCGGTTGGGTAGATGTGAATGTTTCTCTTGAGGAAAATACGATAAAGGAAGTTAAAGAAGAAGCGGGACTTGATATTAGAGTTAAACGGATAATCGCAGTTCAAGACAGAGAAAAGCACAATCTGCCCATTTATGCCTATAAGGTATGTAAAATATTTATGCAATGTGAAGCGATAGGTGGCGAGTTTATTTCCAATACTGAAACTATAGGTTATGATTATTTTAATATCGATGAATTACCTTGTCTTGCAGAAGAAAAAAATAACAGAGAACAAATAGAAATGTGTTTTAAGGCAATGAACGCAGAAACGTGGGAAGCTTTATACGATTAACTAAACATTTATTACTAAGATTTTCCGATTAGGAAGCGTAGCTGAAATCGAAAGGAAGGTCTATGCAGGGTCATCATTTCCCGTCGGCACTTAGGCACGGTATTTTCGTGCCTTATGTGTCCGCTACGAGGAAATGCTAAGCGCAAGCGGGCTCGGAATAGACCTTCCTTTCGATTTCAGCGTCCTCCCCAGAAAAAATAAATTTATTTTTTTAGCTTTTGTTTGATTACTTTTAATCGGGTAAATTCTTCCCGTTCTTTTTCTTCTAGAGCGTTAGTAATTGTGTCTACCAGTTCTGTATAGGTAGGGATTGTAATATTTTTAAGGGCATTTGCCCGTTTTTGAGTTTTTTTTATGTTGGCTGCCAGACGATAAGCTGAATTTTCTACCATAGAAAGCCGAATAGTAAGTTCTTTTACTTTGTCGAAGCATCGTTTTGCCTCATCTAAGGATTCGGTTGTATTATAAAAGGCATAGGAAGGAACTTCTGCTTGTGCCTGATATTCTACAAGAGGAATTTCTGTACCCATAATGCTCCGGGTTTTGATTCGAATGGAATCTTCCAGAGGAATTGTATCAGCAATTTCTTGTACATAACTAATACCCAGTTCAATATTAGCTGTTTGAAGTGAAATATAGGCTGTTGTAAAAATTTGATCGATTTCGGACTGAATTCCTTTTGCCTCTTCAATCAAATTCATCAGTTCCTGAATCAAAATATTTCGTTTTTTATCCATTAATTCATATCCCTGTTTTGCAAGTGCCAATGAATTTTTTGCTGAAATAAGATTTCCTTTTGTAGGAAAAGTATTTGGATTCATTTTTTCCCCCCTTTCTGTCCATTAATAATATTGCTCTAGGATCTTTGTGTTAATGCGGTCTAGTTCTTCTTTAGGCAGCATACGAAGCAGTTTCCATCCAAGTTCTAAAGTGTCTAAAATGGTTCGGTTTTCATCGTTTCCCTGTCCGACAAATTCTGTTTCAAAGGCTTTTCCAAAAGCCAAATATTTTTTATCTATTTCGGAAAGTTCATCTTCTCCGATGACAGAAGCCAGATTTCTGGCTTCTCCTACTCGTGCGTAACTGGAAAATAATTGATTTGCTACATCCTGATGATCGGCTCGGGTGTAGCCTTCTCCGATTCCGTCTTTCATCAGTCGGGAAAGGGAAGGAAGCACGTTGATAGGAGGATAGATGCCCTGTCCGTGTAGTGTTCGATCTAATACAATCTGTCCTTCGGTAATATATCCGGTTAAATCGGGAATTGGATGTGTGATATCATCATTTGGCATAGTTAAAATTGGAATCTGTGTTACTGAGCCGTTTTTTCCTTTTACAATTCCAGCACGTTCATAAATGGTAGCAAATTCGCTGTAGAGATAACCCGGATATCCCTTTCTGGAAGGAATTTCTCCTTTGCTGGAGGATACTTCCCGCATGGCTTCTGCAAAAGAAGTCATATCGGTTAAAATAACCAAAATATGCATTTCTTTTTCAAAAGCAAGGTATTCTGCAGCCGTCAGTGCAACTTTAGGGGTGATAAGTCGTTCTACTACTGGATCGTTTGCCAGATTTAAAAACATTACAACATGGGAAGAAACCCCGGCTTCTTCAAAGGTTTTGCGGAAAAATTCGGCAACATCGTGTTTTAGACCCATTGCAGCAAAGACAATGGCAAATTTTTCTTTGGAATCTTCTCCTAGAGAAGCCTGTTTTACAATCTGTGCGGCAAGCTGATCGTGCGGCAGACCATTTCCAGAGAAAATCGGAAGTTTTTGCCCACGAATTAATGTGGTCAGACAGTCGATAGCAGAGATACCGGTGCGGATATAGTTGCGGGGATACTCTCTGGTTACAGGATTCAGCGGTTTTCCGTTGATATCGACCCGTTTTTCTGCTTTAATATCTCCTAATTCATCGATCGGCTGTCCAATTCCGTTAAAGGTACGTCCTAAGATATCAGTAGATAGGGCAAGTTCTAGCGGATGTCCTGTTAGCTTGGTATGCGTATTTTTTAAAGACATATTTTCTGTCCCTTCAAATACTTGAATAACGGCTTTATCCTCGTAGACTTCCACGATCCGACCCAATTTTTTTTCTTTTCCTTCTACTGTAATCTGTACAATTTCATCATAAGAGGCATTTTGAACACCTTCTAGGGCAATAAAAGACCCATGAATGGAACAAAGTCCCAAATATTCGATTGATACCATCTTGCCCTCCTTCTATGCATTTTTTGCAATGACTTCTTGATAAAATGTGTCGATTTCTGTTTTATATTCTTCAAATTTATCGAGTTCGTGATTGGCAACATCATATTTTATGGCAATAATGCGTTCAAAAATATTGCTTTGCTTTAAAACAGACATCGGCATACCCATTGTTATCAATGCTCTGGATTTATTATAGAGATACAAAATTGTCTGCATCATATCTAACTGTTTTTCTAGCGGAACACAGGTATCCTCTGGATGAAAGGCATTTTGCTGCAAAAATCCAAGACGAATCACACGTGCGATTTCTAAAATCAGCTTTTGATCGTCAGGAAGCACATCACTTCCAATCAGTTTTACAATTTCCATTAAACTGCTTTCCTGATTTAGTAAAGTGATAAGCTGGTTGCGGCAGAATACAAAATCCGTGCCGACATGATCGGAGTACCATGGTGCAAGATCGGTCAGATATTCACTGTAGCTGGTCAGCCAATGGATAGCCGGAAAATGTCTGGCATAGGCAAGGGATTTGTCCAGTCCCCAGAAACAGCGGACAAAGCGTTTGGTGTTTTGTGTCACCGGTTCGGAGAAATCCCCGCCCTGCGGAGAAACCGCTCCGATAATGGAAACCGATCCTTCTGTTCCATTTAGATTTCGCATCAGACCTGCCCGTTCATAAAATGCAGAAAGACGGGAGGAGAGATAGGCAGGAAATCCTTCTTCTGCCGGCATTTCTTCTAGTCGTCCCGAAAGTTCACGAAGTGCCTCTGCCCAGCGGGAAGTAGAATCTGCCATAATTGCCACATCATATCCCATATCCCGGTAGTATTCAGCTAAAGTAACTCCGGTATAAATACTGGCTTCACGGGCAGCAACCGGCATATTGGAAGTATTGGCAATTAAAACGGTTCGATCCATCAGAGGGTTTCCTGATTTTGGATCAATTAATTTAGAAAAGTCTTCTAATACCTGTGTCATTTCGTTTCCACGTTCACCGCAGCCGATATAGATAATAATATCTGCATCGGACCATTTAGCAATTTGATGCTGCGTCATTGTCTTTCCTGTGCCAAAGCCGCCGGGAATAGCGGCTGTACCGCCTTTGGCGATTGGAAACAGAGTGTCTAGTATTCTTTGTCCTGTGATAAGCGGACGAGAAGGTGCATAGCGTTTATGCACAGGTCTGGGTACACGGATAGGCCATTGCTGCGTCATAGTGATAGGGATTTCCTCTCCGCTTTTGGTCAGCAACACAAGAAGTGTATCCGCAATGGTATAGCGTCCGTCCGAAACAACGGAAAGTACAACTCCTTCTAAATCAGGAGGCAGCATAACCTTATGAATGATAGCAGAGGTTTCTGAAACTTCAGCAATAATTGATCCGCCATACAGTGTCTGCCCTTTTTCTGCTACGATATGAGTTTCCCATAATTTATCGGTATCTAGTGCATTGACACTGATACCACGGCTGATATAGACACCGGAATTTTTTGCAATCGCTTCCAAAGGACGTTCAATTCCGTCAAAAATATTTGTCAGAATACCGGGAGCTAGTGTAACAGAAATAGCACTTCCCGTTGCCATAACCTCTTCTCCGGGCTTTAAACCAGAAGTTTCTTCAAATACCTGAATGGTGGTAAGATCGGAAGTCAGAGCAATTACTTCACCAACCAGTTTTTCTGATCCGACGTAGACCATTTCAGACATTTTAAATCCGGTATTTCCTTTTAGATAGATGACCGGACCGTTGATACCGAAAATTTTACCTGTTTTTGTCATTTGGAGTAACTCCTCCCCAATTATTTATTGATAAATGTAAAAGCATCTTTTAATTCATAAAATTTTGTTTCGAAAGAGTGGTCAATCAATAGATTTCTGGACGGAATAATGGCTCTTATTCCGCCCATAAAGCTATATTGGCTTATGGTTAGCTGGGTATGGGTAGCATCTTCTAAATCGTGCAGTTTGTCAGAATCAATGGGATCAATATAAAGAATCATTTCTTCTGATTTAGCAAAGTGCTTTGCTTCTAAAATCTGCCGAATTAAAAGCTTTTGATAATCTGGTGTAGTCATATATTGATCGAGTAATTCTTTTACTTCTGAAAAAAGTGTTTCTTCTAAATCCTCTTGTAATTGAGAGAATTCTTTTTTTATCTGAATCTGTTCTTTTGAAAATGCTTTGTTTTTTTCATGTTCTAGACTGGCAATACCAAGTGTAATCTGCAGTTCTGCTTTTTGAATGGCATCTTGTTTATGCCGTTCAAAGATTTCAGTTAGTGCATTTTGGTAGTCAGTGAGCATAGCAGTACTTTTTTTATTTGCACTTTCTATAGAGATAGCCAGAAAATATTTTAATTTTTCCTCTGTTGTCATGCCGATTCCTCCTTTATAGTTTTAATCCAATCGCTTCACTTACATAAGAAGTAATAAAATCGGGCTTTCGTCCTGTTCCATGCCGATCTGGTATTTCAATTACAAGAGGAAGCTGGTAGGTAAGTTTGATGGCATTGATTAAATCAGGGTAATCTCTGCTGAATTTTTCGGTAAGAAGTACAATCCCGATTTCTGTTTGATGCATCACATCTTCTAAAATTGTCCGCAGTTCTTCTCTGTCATGTACAACAACTCCTTCTACTCCGGCAAGACGCATACCAGTAAGAGTATCAATATTATCGCTGATCAAATACATTTTCATTTTTTGATTCCTTTCTCAAGGCAAAGACCAAAAATACAATTAGGAAAGCTGGCCAAGAATCATAAAAGAAACAATCAGCCCATAAAGACAGACACCTTCTGCCATAGCAACGAAAATCAGGGATTTACCCAAAATAGAGGAATCCTCACTGATTGCTCCTAAGGCGGCACTGGCAGCACTTGCAACAGCGATACCGCCTCCGATACAAGACATTCCAGTAACTAGGGCAGCGGCAATATAGCCAAGACCATTGGCACTTGAAGAGGCTGCCTCACCGGCTGCATGAGCATTGCCGGAATAAAAAAGAATATTTGCAATTAAAAAAGTGCCAAAGAAAGCAAGACAGTTAATGCCAAGTGTTGCCTTATATCTGCCTTTGGTTCTTTCTCCTAATAAAAATGCACCAAAAGGAAGGATAATACTTAATAAAAGAATAACAATCAGTGTAATTTTAATTGGTAATATCATAGTAAATGACCTCCTTAAAAATTATAATATAAATAATATAGATAGAAACGCCAAAACGAATTATTCCTTTGCCTTAGATTTTCGATAAGGAATAAATTCCCGTCCTGATCCTTTATAAAATCGGCTGAAAAATTCATAGTATTCCAGACGAAGCACTTGAATTCCGACAATCAGTCCTTCCATTCCCATAACAAATAAGTTTCCAAGTATTACAACGATCCAGTTAGGACTTCCTGATTCTGCTCCGGCAAGCATAAGAACAACTTCCATCATAGCAGCATGACTGACAGCAAACGCACCGATTCGTACAAAAGAAAGTGTATTAGAAAAATAACTTAACAGTACTTCAAATAACTCAAAAAAGGCCTGTATAAAAAACATTCCTTTGCTTTCAGGAAGAATATTTGTCTTTTTTTCAATCAAAGCAGTCAGTGGCTCTTTAAAAGCCATAGCAAGCAAAGGAAGTGCAAAGAGAACTACCAGTACCAATGCTGCAGGTGCGGCATGACCACTCATTAACAAAAAGAGAGTGACCGTAAGAGATCCATAAAAGATAAGTCCTGCAATTCCATTTGTGCCAAAAAAAGTATTTTCCATATCATGGGACTTGAACCCATTGATAATCTGAAAGATCATAGTAAGCATAATCAGGAACATACCAAGGGCAACAGAATAGACAAATACTGTATTTAAGTTGCCGATAAACGGAAGAGTTGTCATATGTTCAATCGGGTGCAGCCAAGCGGCATCAATTACTGTTTCAAATCCAAATACACTGCCAAACAAAAAACCAAAAATAGTGGAAAAGAAACCTGCCATAGAGATAATAGCTGCTAAATTAATTTTCTTAAATCGGTAGAGCAGTGCACCGCCTAAAAAAAGGCAGAGTCCTTGTCCCACATCTCCAAACATTACACCAAAGAGAAAGGAATAGGTCAATGCAACAAAAATAGTTGGATCGAATTCCTGATATGCCGGAAGTCCATACATACGAGTATACATTTCATAGGGCTGAAAAATCTTTGGATTTTTTAGTTTGGTTGGCGGCTGACTGGTAGCACTGTTATGGTCATCCTCAATGATACAATAGAGGTTATGATCTTTTTCGATTTCCTTTGAGAAAATCAAAGATTCTTGTTCGGTCATCCAGCCGCATAGGATATAAAAGGTTTCCTGTTTGGTTTTGGTGCAGGCTGCCAATTTTCGGATATCGAAATTTTCAGATAAAACTGTTAATTTATGCTGTGCAGCTTTGATATCCACGGCATTTTCTGCTAATTTTTTCTGATATAGTGCAATCACAGAATCTAACTGCGCCGTATAGTCAGAAATACTTTCTTCCAGATTACAGCAGGCTTCTTCTGCTGTGCCATGATACATATCTTTTAGATAAAAGCGTTCAAAATGAAGAGAAGAATAGATAGCGTCAATTTTGTCGGCTTCTTCTGCAGGAACAAAGTAAACTCCCCAAACATAGTTTTTATCGCTTTGTCCTTTACAGAATATGGTACATAAATCGTCACGGATATGTTTTTCAAAGGTTTCATAGTATTCCTGTGCGATTTTTCCAAAACGGAATTTTACATACTGAAAATGAAGAATATCCTCTATACTATGGGGAATAGAACGAAAATGTTCAATATCCGTCAACAGTGTCTGTGCGGAAGATAGTTTTTCTTCGATTTCTTCTTTGTCCTTTTGAATTTTATTTAATTCGGATTCCATTCGTTCGATAACGGCAACTGCCTCTTTTACTGTTAATTTTTTCTCTTCACAAGGAATATCTTTTACTAAATCTGCCAAAGTATTGATTTTGGCAAGAGAATTCTTGTGAGGATTGGCTTCGATATAAGGGCTGATATTCTGTACAGTTTTTAATTCTGAAAAAGCATTTTCTAATTGAATATCATATTTAGATAAATACTCATCCACAACACGGTCGATATCGTCTTTTGGACCTGTTATCGTTAAGAATTTCATTTTTTCAATCAAAAGATACACCTCCAATCTTTTTACAGAATAATTTTTAGTATATTTTCGGCAGGAAGACGATAACGAATTCCTTCTAAAACAGAGATTAGTTTATTGACTTCTAATTCTTTTTTATATAGGTAAGAAGAGATACATGCAACGGAATAAGGAGATTTGCGTACCGCTTGTTCATATAATTCTTCTAAAATTTTATGATACATCCGCTCTAAGGAGAGGGTATCTGTTTTTTTAAAATGTCTTGCATAGTAAGTGTTTTGTAAGAGTTCTAAAACTTTTTCTGCTGTTTCTGCTTCCAGCATAGCAGTAAGAGTAGATTTTCGCAGCTTATAATGAATCGGAATCAGAAAAGCGGAGAGTTCAGCAGTGGATATTTCATAATATCGCTTAGCTCGATAGATCCACTGAATATTTAATAAATCCATTTGGCTGCCATAGGTTTCTGTTAGAATTTTTCGTTCCGATGCTTGCTTTATCTGGTTGATTTGATTCCAAATATCGTTAAAATGCAGCAGATCCAATGCGATTTCATAGTCAAATAAAGTAGGCGAAGAGGAAGTATCCACCATAGAAAAAATTTTCTCATAGCTGTTGCCTTTCAGACTTTCTGCCAATTCCTCTAATGAGGAAGAAGCTACTGCTTTTGGAAGAGAAATATTGGAATGTTTTTCAAAGAACGGATAAAACCGCTCTAATTTTAATTCAACAGAACGAGAATCAAATAATTTTCGAAGGCAGGCTTTTAGTGCTTGTACTTCATAGCGGGAAAAATAAAGTTTTAAAAAGTCCCTCTGCTTTTGATTGGCAAATCGGTACAGACGAAGATAGTCATGATAAACGGAAAAACGCAGAATATGTTCCATTTCTCCACGATGCAGCAAGGTTTCGTCTAATTTGGCAAATTGACTTTGATACGTTGGATGATTTTTTAAATATTGTGCAATATCCTGTACATTAGTAAAGGAGGCAAGCTCCCGAAATTCCTTATTTGTAATCAGGTGACTGCTCATAGCCTTAACTTTTGTGGTAAGACCACTATATGTCAATAAATTGCTTCCCATATTATTATGCTCCAATTAATTCATTTAAAAGTTTTGCTGCCCATTTTGTATGGTTTTGTCCAAATTTTTGTTTTAAAAGGTTTTGGGCTTCCTGATTATCTGCTTTTAGCTTTTCTAGCTCAGCATTTTTTTCGGTATTTCGTTTTTCCTGCATTTCTTCAAGACGTTTTTGGGTATCGGCAGATAGTTGTTCATCAAATTCCTTTGTCCGACGTTCCATTTCTAAAGCAAACTCTTTTTTTTTCTGTTCGGCAGTTTCTATAATTTGGACTGCCGTATTTTCTATATGGGAGAGCCGTTTAATAATGTTCTCCATAGTTCTGTCCTCCTTTTTGCTGGAATAGTTTTTTTGGATCAATCCTGTGCTGTTAGTGAAAAGAAAGGCTTTTTGGTTATTTTGCCATAATTTTTCTCCTAACATGTATCATTATAGACGTTTTTTTAAAAATTACCAGTGTAAATTTGACAAATTTTTTGTTTTATTAGATAGAAGGGAAATAAATAGAGTGCCAGAGGCGGTTTGATCAGCTTTAGAGGAGTCGCTTTCACCGGACGCCAGAGGCGGTTTGCTCGTTTTCTTTGCACGCTCCGATCTCCGAATGGTAAGAACGTCTAGGGTTTCTGTATTCAGGCACATCCAACCGTTCGAACCGGGGCGCAATTCGCCCGTATGACAAAACGTGGTGGGTGTAAGGGTGGATTTTCTTACCCACAACATGGTTTCTTTTCTTAACAATACGGGCTAAGCACGCCCCTTTTTTTTCATACCCTGCATGGAAGCAGGATATGAAAAAAATTCTAGGTGTTCTCACAGAAACCAGACGTTCTAACCATTCTCCGAAGTCGCAGGCAAAGAAAACGAGCAAACCGCCTCTGGCTGTTAGTTGGGTAGCGTTAGAAATTATGCTTGTCATTTTATTTTTTTGTTCCGGGGTCAAGAAACAGCCAGATTCGAAAACCATGAACTGACTGCAGTGACTTTGGAGAAAAGTTAGAAGTTCTTGACTTCTGCTCAATAACCTAAGATTTTTTTCACATACTGCTTCCATGCAGTGTGTGAAAAAAAAGGAGCGTGTTTAGCATGCACAGTATAGAAAAGCGATTGTTTTACGGTAGGTAGCATCGTTTGGGATGATTGTTTCGTTCTGGCTGTCATGCAGGCGAATTGCGCTCCGGTCTGTCTGGTTGGATGCGTGGTGCTGCAGAAGTCTAGCACTTCTTACTTTTTGGAAACGTGGAACAGCAGGCGGTTCATGGTTTTCGAATCTGGCGTCCTCCCTCCAAAAATTTATGGAAGTATTTTCAATAAATTCTTGCATTTATCTTGAGTTCATATTAAAATTATATAATGAAGTATTATGTCACTATTATAGCAGAAACGGTATCGTAGCTGTTATAACGGCAAAGTCATGCGGTGCAGGCGGCAGGCTTTGTGTCTGGCGTAACTGCATCAGAATAGGAGAAGGAGCGATGAAAAAAGGATTTGTCAGATTCTTTGCGGGGCTTCTTACAACAACACTTGTCTTTTCTTCAGGGGGTTATCCTGCATATGCCGTTCAAGAAAAGAATCAAGTGACTCCGTATAATGTTTTAGCCGGAGTAGAAGCAGCAGAGAATGAAAGGGATTTGCAAACCGTAACAGGTCCTGCAGTAGTGCTGGCAGTGGACAAAGAGGGAACAACTTTGATAAAAGGCTCTCTGGAAGTTATGATTACGGCAGGGATGGAGGTAAAATCTGAACAAGAGTTTACCATAACACTGGAAGAGAAAAGCAAATCCGATTCGGGAGAGGCAAAAAAAATAATTCTTCCGAAATCAGTGGAATCGGATATTTCACGAGGGACAGTTCGGTTTCCAGAGTTAGACAAAGGTACATATTTGATATCGGTGTCTGCTCCGGGGTATGTCACTTATCAGCAGGAGGTAGAGGTAGAGGATTTAGCCTATCGAATTCAGCTTTATACTGGAAAAGCTACCTTTGAAGGGAATCACCCCGGATTGCTGAGAAAGGGAGATATAAACGGAGATGGAGAACTGGATGAAAAGGATGCGGATGCAATCGTCAATATGATGGATTCTGGAAATTATGAGAGTTTATATGATTTAAACGGCGACGGAAAAGTAGATATGCTGGATTTAAATTATTTTACAGACTTTTGGCTGAACTATCAGGTACAGACGGCAACCGTAGAGAAATTGCTTCCGATAGAAGCGATTGATCCAAAAGTATCAGAAGAAACGATTGTAAAAGACGGTGGTTTGAATGAGATGCTGGCGGGTGAGGGAGAAGTAAGTTTAGCCCTTAATACAAATGATATTATTACAGAGGAAAATGCAGTTAAGGTAGATTTTGATTTTTCAAAATCTCAAGAACCGATGCAGATGGAAGGATTAGTGGTAAAAACTCCAAGAAATGCAGATGGGACAAAAGCAAATGGAGCGATTGTAGCCGGAGAAATAGAGATTGTTTATGAAAAGGATGGAGAACTTGTTTCTATAAGGGAAGCTATTCCAGATGCCGGTGAAGCACAAGAGCTTAGAGTGATAAAGGGCGGTGCGATCAATCCTGAGTGGAAAAATAATGGAGAGTTATGTATTAATTTGGAGGGTATGGTTGCAGTAAAATTAGTGACATTGCGGATTACAAAGACTTCTGGTACGAAGAATCTTGCAAAAATTTCCAGTGTGGAATTTTTAAATGATATGGAAAGCAGAATTCCAGAGCCGGAGATGAATATTCCAACTAATTTACAGGCAACACCGGGAAATAAGCAGTTTAGCTTAACTTGGGATGCACAAAAGAATGTAACCGCTTATGAGGTGGAAGTTTCTCATGAAGGAATTACCGAATCGAAAAAGGTTACGTCAAACTCTGTTGTAATTGCACAATTTAATAAAGACAAAATGGTGAATAATAAAGAATATGAAGTTCGGGTACAGTCATTGAACGGCGAATGGAAGAGTGGATTTTCAGATTCCATTACAGTGACACCAAAACCGGATGGTATTCCAAAAGCACCAGACGGAGTTACAGTAGTAGGAGGATATAAGAGTCTGGATGTACGCTGGAAGGAATTAGAGGATACAGATACTTATAATGTATTCTATAAAAAAGAATCGGACAGCGAATTTAAGAAAGTAACAGGAATTACGGCATGTTACTATCAGATTACAGATTTGGAAGTCGATACAAAGTATCAAGTTTATCTTACCGCTTCAAATGAACTAGGAGAAGGACCAAAATCTTTGACAGCAGCCGATAAAACATTAAGTGGTCTAGAAGAAGCGAAGTTGCCGGAATATAAGTTGATTAATACTTCAAATGGAAAAGGAAATCTTAGCAATCATATTAAATCAGCATCGATTAACAGTGCAGGTCAGATGATTGACAGCCCGTTAGATGCAAATGGAACAAACAGTGCACTTGGTGTATTTGACAATGATTATGTTTCTTATATGTACCGTGAGGATTGGGATTATGGTGGTGCGTATCCAAGTGTAGACAAAGGTATTACAACCGAATTAGATCAGGTATATGACATCGGTATGATTACTTTTGCAGAACCGGTAGATCGGGGTGCTTATTCCCATTTAAGTGTATTTTATTGGGATGAGAACGGAACTAGACAGAGGGTTCAAAATGCTTCGATTCATACAAGAAAGAGTGGAAATAGAAATTACTATTTGATTAAGTTCCAAAATCCGGTTAGAACATCTAAGATTCAGTTTGGTGTAGGAAGATATAATGCAGGGATTCGTCAGATTACGATTTCAGAAGTTCGTTTTTATGAATATGACAGTATCGAACAGGATATTATGAATTTGTATGAAGACAGCTTGCATATTGTTCTGAAGGGTGACGTAACGGCACAGACGATACAGGCTTTAGAAGATCGTTTGAATACTGCTGATCCGGTAAGCGGAGAGTATCATCCAGAAAAAGAGGCTCTTCAAAAGGAATTAGATGCAGCAAAACAGTTGTTAGAAACCGGTGGTTTAGGCGGTGTAACGCAGGTAAATCCGATCATTTGTGCAGCAAATGACAGTCAGGTTTCAGTTGGTGGTATGAATGCATGGCAGCCGCTTGGAGTTTCGGCTGGAGCTGGAGAAGAGATTGTAGTTTATGTAGGAAAAACAGGTGCAGCAAACGGTGCAAATGCCAGTGTACGATTGGTAATTACACAACAGCATGCAGAATCTAGTAATTTATCAACTACAATGAATTTAAAGGTAGGAAGAAATGAAATTACCTTACCAAAGATTTCAACTACTGATGTAGAAAAGGGCGGTGCATTGTATATTGAATATACAGGCAACAATGCCAATGATCAGTATGCCGTTCGAGTAAGCGGAGGAGCAAGCTTCCCGATTTTGAATCTGTATCGTATTACAGATGAACAAGAACGTGCAAAACGGATTCAAACTTATATAGAAGAATTAAAGACTTACGTAGACCAGCTTTCAGCAAAACATGGGGAGGTGCATAGCGGAAGTCAAAATGAAAATTTGGAGTACAGTTATGATCCAAAAACCTGTATTTTAAATCTGACAGATATTGTAACAGATAAAATGATGCTTTCTATTCCTGCAAGTCAGGTACTTGCTGCGTTAGGAAAAGAGAATCCAGAAGAAAGAATGGCAATCGGGATTCAATCAATGGAGGATATGATTACTTTATTCTATCAGCATAAAGGACTGACAAATGATTTCGAAGAGGGAACAGAAGCAGAGATTATTGCAAAGAACCATATTCCTTATCGTTATTTGAATATTCGTTATATGAAGATGTTTGCAGGTGCATTTATGTATGCAGCAGGCAATCACATTGGAATTGAATGGGGTTCTACAACAGGCATGGTAGGTCGTTCTCCGGCTGTCTATGATGAAAATGGAAAATGGATCAGTGGTCAGTATTTTGGATGGGGTATTGCACATGAAATCGGACATGATATCAATCAAGGTGCATATGCTCATGCAGAAGTAACTAATAATTATTTCTCCGTACTGGCACAGGCAAGAGATACTAATGACAGTGTACGTTTTAAATATTCTGAAGTATTTAAGAAAGTGACTTCAAATGCAACAGGATATGCAAACAATGTATTTACACAATTAGGTATGTACTGGCAGCTTCATTTGGCATATGATCGGGGTTATAATTTTAAGACCTATAATACATATCAAGAGATTTTTGATCATATTTTCTTTGCAAGAGTGGATAGCTATGCAAGAAATGCAGCAAGTGCGCCAGCTCCAAACAATATAGCATTGACATTGGATGGAGACAGAGATCAGAATTTGATGCGCTTGGCAAGTGCAGCAGCAGAAAAGGATTTAACCGAGTTCTTTATTCGCTGGGGTATGATACCGGACGAAAAGACAATCGCTTATACCGGACAATTTGAAAAAGAAACAAGAGCAATTTACTATGTGGATGATGAAGCTAGAGTATATGAGATTGAAAACGGAACAAGCCAAACAATTAAAGGACAAGAAGTAGTGACTGCACAGGCAGAAGTAACAAACAGTGAAGCAACAATTACGGTGAATTGCAGCGCTGATGCAAATGTGATACAGGGCTATGAAGTAACTCGTATATTTATTGATCAGGGTGAAGAGAGAAGAGAGATTGCCGGATTTACCTTGGACAATACATTTAAGGATAATGTACCATTTGCAGCAAATCGTGTTATTATTTATGAGGTAGCTGCAGTGGATAAATTTATGAATCGCTCTGCTGTCTGTCAGACAAATCCTGTAAAGATAGGAGGAGATGGCATACAGGATAAGACACATTGGAGTGTTAGTACCAATATGATATCGGAAGAGGATCTGCCGATTGAGGGTACAGATGATCTTCCTTGTGAAGCGACCGAATCTACAATAGAAAGAGTGATTGATTATGACAGCAATACTACATTCCGAGGAACAGCAAACGGAGAAGATCCTTATGTGATTCTGGAACTGAATGAGATAATAGAAGTAGCTGCTCTGCGGTTTAGCGGACAGGCAATCGGCGACTATAAAGTAGAAATCAGTACGGACGGAACAACTTACCAAGAGGTAAAGACAGGAACAATAAGCGAAAGCAATACTATGTTGTATTTCGACAATGGCAAGTGGATTTGTACATATGATGCAGCCTTTGTAAAATTAACGGCAGTGGGACAGAGTGGAAAGGAAATTTCTATTTCTGAGCTGGATTTATATGGACCTTCCGGTGACAATGTAGAGTTTTTAACTACGGGTGAACAAGCTGGTATTGGTATCTTGTCAAGTGATTATATTTATGATGATAAAGGGAACAAGATTCCTGCAGGATCAATTGTATTTACAGGAAATTATAAAGGAAATCCTGCTTATAATGTAGTTGTACTTTATGACGAAAAGGGTCAGATTGTAGGCGGAACAGATGCAAACGGCGAACTGGTAGCACACCAGATTGTATTAGCACCAGAATTGGGAGATAAGGCATTGCTTGGAGAAACTTCCGAAGGAATATGGATTTATTGGTTTGAGCCAAGTACAAATATCTCTGCAGAAAATCTTCCGTCTAAAGTAAGAGCAGAATTGTATCGAGTAGATAATGCATTAACAAATGAGGGACAAAGACTGGTAAGTGATACAGTATTTGAAACTGTACCAGAAACGCTTCCTCCGCTTACTTTAACAAAATGATACAGGCTGGCACGTTTTCTCAAATAAAGGAGAATGAAAATGATTAAAAAATTGATTCAGGGGGTGGGAGTAACAGCAGTTTGTCTTCAATTAGCTCTGCTGCCGATAAAGGCAGCAGACCCTGCTGTTTCTCTGACAAAAGACGGAAATAATATTCGAGCCGATTTGGAAATGACAGAAAGTACACAAGGCAAAGATGTTGTTTCTTTAAAGTTAAGTTTTGAAGTAGATAAAAAACCTTCTGAGAGTGATGTTCGGTTTGAATTTGACAACGGAATAGCAAGTCAGGTGAAGGAATATCGTTATCATCCAGAGAGCGGCAGGTTAAATATCTATATATCTGGAGATAAGAAACTGTTTGAAGAAGAAGCCGATAAATTTACTTTGGGAACAGTAGTTTTTAGCAATAATGTAAAAGGCGCTACTGTTAGCGTAGTAACAGACAGTTTTGTTACGGTAAATGATGCTTTTCATATGGAAGAAATCAAATTGCCGGAGTCATCTGCAAGTCAGGGAAATGATAACAGCGGTTCAGGAGGATCTGGCGGTTCAGGCGGATCAAGTGGTTCTGGCAGCGGCGGCTCAGGCGGTTCAGGTGGATCGAGCAGCTCAAGCAGTTCCAATAAAACTACTACAAGCAGTTCTTCTAGTTATGAAAACAGAAATACATTAAGCAGTACAGAAGCGGCAGCAGTTTCTACGGCGGCCAGTCAGATGTTTGGTACGGTTTCTGCAGTACAGAGAGTGGAGAAGACGACAAACGGAATATGCATTATTTCAAAAGGAAATCAAGTTATTTTCCTAAAGAATAATGGAGAATTGGCAAAGAACGAATGGCAGCTTTCCGGTGCAGACTGGTACTACTTTGATGCAGATAAAAAGGCAGCAAGCGGATGGAAAACGCTTGGTGGTAAGTGGTATTATCTGAATAATAATTCAAAAAAGATGGAAAAAGGATGGATGAAGTCTTCTACTGGTAAGTGGTATTATTTGGATGAGAAAAACGGCGATATGCAGACTGGATGGAAAAAGGTAAATAATCGCTGGTACTTTATGGATACTGGAAATGGAGATATGAAGACTGGATGGCAGTCAATTAATGGAAAGTGGTATTTCTTGGATTCGGTAAACGGAGATATGAAATCGGATTGGCAGCTAATTAACGGCAAGTGGTATTTCTTGGATTCAGTAAATGGAGATATGAAAACCGGATGGCAGCAGATCCGAGGAAAATGGTATTATATGAATCCTGTCAATGGGGATTGTTTGATGAATACTACAACTCCAGACGGATATACTGTGGATGAAAACGGAGTTTGGACTCCATAGTATAAAAACGGGATATTTTTGTATAGGATATGTAATCAAGTAGGGGAAAATTTTTTCCCCTACTTGTATACTTAACTTGACTTATAAGTCTAATTTCTTTATAATTGCCATAACAAAGGAGTATTTGCAGTAATGAGGTTAAGAAATGTAAGAGGTTCAAAAGAGGCGTTGGAAGCAAGTGCATATGTAATAAAAAATCCGATGGAGTATAAAGGAAGATGGTCGGAATTATTTGGAAATTCTTATCCGCTGTCAGTAGAAATCGGAATGGGGAAAGGGAAATTTATTACTTCTTTAGCTAAGCAGCATTTGGAGAGAAACTATATAGGAATTGAAAAGTTTTCCAGTGCATTGATATATGGACTAAGAAAACAGGAAGAACTGGCACTTTTGAATTTGTTTTTTTTGAGAGAGGATGCAGAGAATCTGACAGAATTTTTTGCGGAAGGAGAAGTAGAACAAATTTATTTAAATTTTTCTGATCCATGGCCAAAGGAACGTCATGCAAAACGCCGCTTAACTTCAAAAAAATATTTTGAACGGTATGCGCAGGTTCTTGCACCAAATGGGAGATTGGAGTTTAAGACAGATAATCGGTCTTTGTTTGAATTTTCTTTAAAAGAGGCAGAACTTGCAGGATGGGATGTGGTAAATTATACATTTGATTTGCATCACAGTAAGATGGCAGAGGGAAATATTATGACGGAATATGAGGAAAAGTTTTCGGCAGAGGGAAATCCTATTTGCAAAATGGTGGCAAGGCAAAAAGGGAACACATAAAATGCAGAACTTTTCGATATACTATGTTTGAAATATTTTGATTAGAAAAGGGTTAAAATCATGAGTGTGAAAGGAAAACATTTCCGGCATAAGATTGCAGTTGAACTGTATCAGAAACCAAAACTGGAGCGAACCGCATTGGGTTGGAGAAATGCACTTCGTTCTGTAACAGGAATGATTAATGAGATTGGTTCAAAGAAGGACAGTCGAAAAGGACGAGGATAGTTTTTCGGATCACGGAGGAAGAAACGAAAGGAGGAAATAAACTATGGCAGAGATTTTTAATGATGGAAATTTTGAACAGGAGGTAATGCAGGCAAAGATACCAGTAATGGTGGATTTTTATGCAGAGTGGTGTAATCCTTGTAAAAGAATTGCACCAGTAATTCAGGAATTGGCGGAGGAATATGCCGGAAAGATAAAGATTGGGAAGGTCAATGTAGACGAAAGCCCAACGAGTGCAAGTCGATTTCATATTATGGCAGTTCCTACTATGCTGATTTTGGTTCATGGAGAGATAAAAGATCGAATAGAGGGCGCAAATTTCAGCAAAAAGGAATTAATGGAGCGTTTAGAAAAGGTTTTATAGGTTTTTCTGAATAGAAAAAAGGATCGTCAGAAGAGAGCATCATGGATTGGATGTCTTAACTGGCGATCTTTTTATTTTGAGTTAAATTTTTTATATAAAAATACAAAACGAAAGCCCAAACCCAACAGCCTAATCTGTCAAACTTGGACTTCAATGCGCCTCCAGGGGCTCGAACCCTGGACACCCTGATTAAGAGTCAGGTGCTCTAC
>CAJUGZ010000023.1:0-16041 GCA_910585855.1 uncultured Lachnospiraceae bacterium
GCAGAAGTCTTAGAATTTCTTACTTCCCGAAGAGCGGAACAGCAGACCAACAGGAGAACCAAAATCCAGCGTCCCCTCCACTTCTCACAAAAAAATTAATTCACTCTTGACAAATCCTACCAGAACAGCTATTATATCAAACAGAGAATCGACTCAAAATCTATTTTCATAGAGTGGTATACTCTGCGAAATCCTACTAAATTCTAGTAAAATTAAAAAGAATTACAATCAATTAGTTTCATCAATCGCTTTTCCAATATCATGCCGAAAGTATTTATTTTCAAATGTTATCCACTCCACAGCCTGATATGCATTAGAACGAGCCATTTTCAAATCTTCCCCTTTTGCCGTAACCCCCAATACTCGCCCTCCATTTGTCAAAATTTTTCCATCCGAATCAAACTTTGTCCCAGCATGAAAAGCATAATATCCTTCCTTCTCTTTTATCTTTTCCAATCCATCTATTACAAATCCTTTTTGATATTTCTCTGGATATCCATCAGAAGCAAGTACCACACAAACCGCCGCATTTTCCTCAAATTCCAGCTCTATCTCAGAAAGTTTTCCATCTATACAAGCTTCCATTACCTCTATAATATCATTTTTCATTCTAGGAAGTACTACCTGTGCTTCTGGATCTCCAAAACGAGCATTATACTCCAATACTCTAGGACCTTTTTCTGTCAGCATCAGCCCAAAGAAAATAATTCCCTGAAATACTCGCCCTTCTGCTTTCATTGCATCTACAGTAGGCTGATAAATATACTTTCTGCAAAATGCATCCACTTCCTCTGTATAAAACGGACTTGGTGAAAACGTTCCCATTCCTCCAGTATTTAACCCTCGATCGCCGTCTTTTGCTCTTTTATGATCCTGTGCCGATGTCATAATCCGAATGGTATTTCCATCTACAAAAGAAAGAACCGAAACTTCAGGACCGGTTATAAACTCCTCAATTACCAAACGATTTCCCGCTGCCCCAAACTGCTTATCCAGCATAATGGTTTTTACTCCAGCTCTTGCTTCTTCTAAATTATTACAAATTAAAACACCTTTTCCCAAAGCCAATCCATCTGCCTTTAGTACAATCGGAAATGACGCTGTTTCTAAATAGGTCAAAGCGGCATCTGCTGAGTCAAAAATTTCATAATCAGCAGTAGGAATCTGATATTTTTTCATCAGTTCTTTTGAAAATGCCTTTGAACCCTCTAAAATAGCTGCATTTTTTCTAGGGCCAAATACACGCAGTCCCTCTGCTTCAAACAGATCCACAATCCCGCCTACCAGCGGATCATCCATTCCGATTACAGTCAAATCAATCTGTTTTTCTTTTGCAAAAGCTACTAATTTATCAAATTCCATTGCGCCGATACTGACACATTCTGCATACTCTGCAATTCCTGCATTTCCGGGTGCACAGTAAATCTTTTCTGCTTTTTTGCTCTGTGCAATCTTCCAAGCAATCGCATGTTCTCTTCCGCCGCTTCCGACAATTAAAATTTTCATCTTTCTTCTCCTATCTTTAATGTTCCGTTTGCTGCCATCTCAATTGCCTGTGGAAGAATCTTCCATTCTGCTTCTTCCATCACACGCCGCTGCAGCACCTCTGGCGTATCTCCTTGCTGTACTTCTACTGCTTTTTGCAGAATTATCTCTCCGGTATCCGTTCCTTCGTCTACAAAATGCACAGTAGCTCCGGTTACTTTCACTCCACGGGCAAGTGCTGCCTCATGTACTTTTAATCCATAATATCCTGTTCCGCAAAAAGATGGAATCAAAGATGGATGAATATTGATCATACGCCTCCGATATTTTTCCACCATCGGCGCAGGAATCGCTACCAAAAAACCAGCCAGTACAATGAAATCCGGCTCTCTTTCATCCACTGCTTTCATCAGTGCCTGATAAAATAATTCCCGGTTTTCATAGTCCTTTGGAGATACACAAACAGAAAAAATACCATGTTTTTTTGCTCTCTCTAGTGCAAACGCATTCCGATTGTTGCTGATTACCCCGACAATTTCTGCATTAGTAATGGTTTTATTGGAAATGCCGTCAATGATAGCCTGAAGATTTGTACCGCCTCCAGAAACTAATACACATATTTTTAGCATAAGATAACTCCTTTTTCTCCCAACTCAATCTGTCCTAATACAAAAGCCTGTTCTCCCGCTGCCTGAACTGCTGCAATCGTTCGATCTGCATCTTCTTGTGCAACCCCAAGCACCATTCCGACTCCCATATTAAAAGTATTGTACATCATCTCTTCTCTTATATCCCCGTCTTTCGAAAGCATTTCAAAAATCGGCGGTACTTGATAACTCTTTTTTCTTACCACTGCGCAAACTCCATCCGGCAGCATACGAGGAATATTTTCATAGAATCCGCCTCCGGTAATATGACTGCATCCCTTAATTGTCACACCTGCTTCTTTTACGCTGTTCAGGGCTTTTACATAAATTTTTGTCGGTATCAGCAAAGCCTCGCCCAATGTCATGCCAAGTGAATCATAATAAATATTTAAAGCTGTTTCTGTCATAGAAAAGACTTTTCGAACTAAAGAGTATCCATTGCTATGTATTCCAGAAGACGCAATTCCAATTAAACAGTCTCCAGCCTTTAACTGCTTTCCGGTAATCAAATTCTTTTCATCTACAATACCAACGGCAAATCCAGCCAAATCATATTCATCCACCGGATAAAAACCCGGCATCTCTGCAGTTTCGCCTCCGATTAAAGCAGCCCCTGCCATTTTACATCCCTCTGCTACACCGCTTACAATCGTAGCAATCTTTTCCGGTTCATTTCTTCCACAGGCAATATAGTCTAAGAAAAATAAAGGTTCTCCGCCTGCACAGGCAATATCATTGACACACATAGCAACACAATCAATGCCAATCGTATGATGCTGATTCAATAAAAATGCTACTTTTAATTTTGTTCCTACCCCATCTGTTCCAGAAACCAAAATCGGCTTTTCCATTTCCTTAAATTTCTCTAAAGAAAAAGCACCAGAAAAACCGCCAATCCCTCCTAATACCTCTGGACGCATCGTTCCCTGTACATGCTTTTTCATCAATTCCACTGCCTTATAACCTGCTTCAATATCTACTCCTGCATTTTTATAGTCCATCTTTTTTCCTCCCGAGTCCTTTTTTGTCTGACTGCTTTTTTATAAGATAATTGTAACATATTTTTTTATTAATTCCATCTAAAACAGTTATATTTTTTCCTAATAATATTGATAAGAATATTTCCTAACTTATATAACAAAACACCGCTCAAAAATATTTTTTACCAAACTTTATTATGTCATTTGTTTTAAATATTCACTATAACCAATTTCTTCTATCTTTTCCTTTTTTGCCACAACACTGTCTTTTAATCCGTCTTTATACTCTTTTACCTTATCTAACAGTTCTGGATTTGAAGTAGCCAAAATTTCTGCTGCCAGCAGACCGGCATTCAAAGCTCCATTGATGGCAACTGTAGCAACCGGAATCCCTGATGGCATCTGTACAATCGAATACAAAGAATCTACTCCACTTAAAGATTTTGTATAAATCGGAACACCGATTACAGGCAGCGGGAAAATCGCTGCTGCCATTCCGGGAAGATGCGCTGCTCCTCCAGCACCTGCAATAATCACCTTAAATCCTCTGCTCTCTGCAGTTTTTGCATAATGAAAAAATATATCCGGCATTCTGTGAGCAGATATTACGGTTACATCATAACTGATTCCCAGTTTATCTAAAATCTCACAGGCCTTACACATCACGGGCAAGTCTGAATCACTTCCCATAACAATTCCTACTTCTGGCATATAGAAAACCCTCCCTTTCTTCATCAATTATATTTTTGAATTTTTTGTAAAAAGGATATTTTTGAGCAGTGTTTTGTTATATAACTACATTTCATTTAACAACTCCGTTCCGGGCAGAACAAATTTTCCGTCAGCAATCAGCAGAACTTTCTTTCCGTCCTTTTGACAGCAGGCAATTTCTCCGATTTCTTCATAAGGAATCGTAATATCCGTATGACAATGAAAATATGCCTTATTCGGATCAGTCTTTCGAAGCATACTAAATGTATTTTCTTTTGCAATCATTTCTTTTCCATCAGGGTTATACACCAAAACATCTTCTTCCCAACTATAACAGGTATCTCCCACTGCAAAATGAGGTCCCATTTTCTCTACAATTAAAATCGGAAGTTTTCGGATAATTCCATATTTTTTTGCCATTGCATAAGCTGCCGTATTGGTTCCGATTGCAAACTCTCCCATTGGAAGTGTATCATGCCCCTGCAGCAAATGATTTTTTATATAAGCACGATTTTCCTCTTCCGACGAAAAATTACTACAATGATAATCACAGATACAACCGTCCTGAAATCGAATCGAAAAATCCTGAAACTTTAATCCACGTAAAAAAACCTCCTTTACATGAAGAATACCATTCGTTCCATAAAGTTTCGGCGAAGTAAAAACCTCCCCAAGCGGAATATTGACATCCGCCAGACAATTTTCAAATCTGGTTTCCCGCCTTGGATCAGAAATTTCTTTTAATGCTACCGTTAAATCAGTTTGATTTCCATTTGCCCCAACAATTCGAACAAACTCACAATTATCCAAAGCATCAATTAAACACTGCTGTACCCGCTGATAAACGATATAGTCCAATGTATTAATCCGTATGGTTTCCCGAAAGATTTCCTCAAAATGTTCCCCAATCTCTGGTGTTGGAAATGCAATAATCGTAAAACTGGTTTCTTTCGAAGGAATATACTGTTCGGAAATCTGACTGCTGATATTAGAAAAATCTACCATTAACTTCTGCTGTTTTTTTGACAGCACAACAGCTTCCGGTTTACAGACAGGAGCAAATGGTTCTTCTCCAAATGTTTCAAAGACAGCAGGTCCTGCTATCTGCCGAAAAAATTCTGCATTTTTATAATATACTGCCGCCAAAACAGCCTTCTTTCTCTCAAAAAATGCCTTATCAAAATAAAGCCCTTCATCTTGACAATGATCATAGTCATACTGTCTGTTCGCCGGAGTTGCTGTATAGCCAATTCGCTGATTTTTACGCTTTTCCACACTGTGCAGTGCATATCGAAAGAAAACCGGTTTTAAACCAAGTGCTGCAAATTTCTGTACTGCTTCTCGAATAATCCGTTCAAAGCCAATCGGAAAACGAATCTGCACAATCTTTTTCAAAGAAAGATCCTTCTTTGTATTTTCAAATCCTCTTCGGTAGCCGTCTACAAAAACTGCTGCAATCGTTTCCACTGTTTCTTCCGGTAGCCGATTACAAAAATCTGCACATTTTATCTCTATATCCGTAATATATTCGCCATAAGCAAATAAATAACGTAAATCTTCTAAATCCCGTTCCATTACAATCTTTTCTGCAAAATCAAAAGAAGGATCACAAGCTGACAAAATCCGCTTTGCATAGATTACATCACTGTAATCACTTAAAAACCAATATACTGCATGAAAGATTTCCTCCTGCGTTCCTTCCGCCTCGAATAAATTGTAAAGTTCCACAAAAAGCTCACAGCCTGATATCACCTCTATTTCATTTCCTTCATAGACATCCGCAATCAAGGCTCGAAGCTCCGTATACACAAACGACAATAACTGTCCATATTCTTTCCCTAACTTCTGTACGGCATAAGCAGGATTTGCATAGCTTACAACGTATTGATCAGGCAAAATATCTTCATATAGTTTTCTGTTGTAAATCTGATATTCTGCAAAAGAAAGCTGATCTAATTCACCGCTTTGCTTCTTTTCATCCAGCTCCTTTATTAACAAAAGAAAACCAGCTACTTGATGAAAATACTCTAAAAACGGTTCTTTTACACTGTTTTCTGTTTGAATTGCTGCAATTCTCTCCATGGACAACTGATAGCGTTCTTTTCGCAGTTCTTTTTCTTCTCCTGATAGTTCTGTTCTCATTTTAATTAATTTCTCCCTTAGTGATAAAGCTGAGTATAGTTTTTTCCAAGCCGGACGCAAGATTCGGGCGGCTAATTTCTGCTGCACACTCCGCTCCGAAATGTAAGAAAGTCTAAGGCTTCTGATGAAAGTGCATTCAACCGTACGAACCGGGGCGCAATTCGCCCGTATGAAAGGCGAAACTTTGATGATGTAAGGAAGGATTCTTCCAACCATAAATTATCCTCTTTTCTTTATATACGGGCTAAACACGCCCCTTTTTTTGCACATCCTGCATGAAAGCAGGATATGCAAAAAATTCTAGATTTCCAAGCAGAAGCCCAAGACTTTCTAACATTTCTCCGAAGTCGTAGGCAGCAGAAACCAGCCGCCCAAATCTCGCTGTTATGTTGACTGACACTACAATTAAAAAGACAAACCAAAAGCTGTATTTTCGAAAACCTGTTCCATATGCTCCCACCTGCATCTTTTTCGATATATTTAAGAAACTTTTTCCATATTACAATAAAAAATTACTGTTATTTAGCAAAAAATCCACTGTAAAATCAGCATATATCAGGATAATAAACAAGCTTAAAAAAATTAACCCGTTATCTTCAAATTTATCCATAAAAAAGATTTTAACGAAAGAAATTCGCTTTTTCTGTTCAAAAGCCAAGAAACAGTCAGATTCGGAAACTGTTGGCAGCCTGCAGTGACTTCGGAAAAAAGCTAGATGTTCTTTGGCTTCTGTAGAAAACCTAGAATTTTTTGCATACACTGCTTCCATGCAGTGTGTGCAAAAAAAGGGGCGTGTTTAGCCCGTACTTAAAAAAGGAAACAGCTTGGTGACTGGAAAAATCCTTCCTTACATCATCAAAATTTCGCCTTCCATACGGGCGAATTGCGCCCCGGTTCGTACGGTTGGATGCACTTTCATCAGAAGCCTTAGAACTTCTTGCTTTTTGGAGATTGGAACAGCAGGCTGCCAACAGTTTCCGAATCTGACGTCCCCTCCCCCTTCTATAACCCCAATAAAATAAGCATCATCATCCCTAACAAAATAACAGAATTCCCAATACTCCCAATCCATGAAAATAAAAAAAAGATTTCCTCTTCTTCAAAACTTTGAATCCCCAGATACAAACCGCAGCCAGAAAGAAACACTGCCACAATCCCAAGAACCCCAATTTCCAGTCCGCCTTCTCCTCTGTTTTGAAATGAAATCCAAACCGCTGCCATGCAAGCAAAGGCAGCACCAATCGCAAAAAATGTTGAGATCATCCCTCCTATTGATTGACTTTTATCAGAAAATTTATACCTTCTATGATTTTTGCTGTTTTTATTTCCATTTGTTTTCTTGTTCAAGCTCAATCTACATTCCTTTCCATTTTCTAATATGCCATCCTATCCAGAAGAAAAAATAACCCAACATCCCGCCTATTGTATTTAAAAGCAAATCATCTACATCAAAGCTGCCTACCTTACATAAAAGCTGTATTAATTCTATTGTCAAACTAAACAGGAAGGTTAGGCAGGTTACGGTATAGCATCTTCTTGTTCTCTTTGCCAAAAACGGAAGGAAAAAACCAAACGGCATCAAACCTACCACATTTCCTACCAAATTCAGCAAAACTGCTGTCGTTCCTAATATTTCTCTGTAGTGCCAAAATCGCCAGATTTCCTTAAATAAGACCAAATTATAACGGTATGTTTTTTCTGTATTTGTTCGTCCAAACATTTCTGCAAACAACAAAAAATATACCAATGCAATCAGGTACAGAAAAAAAGCTATCCAGCCTGCCATCTTCCATCCTTTTTGATTCACATTCTGACCCCTTTATCAAAATAATATCTTTGATTTATTTTTCAGCAAAGCCGCTCCTGCAACAATCGATATAATTCCTGTTACAATCCCTGTTACCAAAAGAATTACACCTACTGTAATACTGGCTGCTCCGGCTCGCCCCATTGTTTTATATGCCTCTTCTCCCATCCTTCTGCCTCCCTTTTTCTTTTATTTGGATGCTCCGTACTGCTGATAATAAGCATCAATCGCTGCTTTTATTGTATCGTCAATAATCACTTTTCCTTTATATGGACGGTTATAAAGATACTCCATAATCTCTTCCATTGTTACAATAGCCGCAGTTTCCATCTCATAAGTGTCTTTGATTTCTGCAAGCGCACTCTTTTTTCCATGCCCCCGTTCCATTCGGTCAACGGAAACAATCAGACCAACCAGACTAATCTTACCCTGTGCCTGTACAATCGGCAGCGTTTCCTGAATAGAAGTTCCTGCTGTTGTAACATCTTCAATAATCAATACACGATCTCCGTCCTGAATCGGACTTCCAAGCAAAATTCCAGTATCTCCATGATCTTTTGCTTCTTTTCGATTGGAACAATACCGAACATCCACTTGATATAATTCACTGATTTCCATTGCAGTTGCAACAGAAAGAGGAATTCCTTTATAAGCCGGTCCGAATAAGACATCAAATTCCAATCCAAACTTATCCTGAATCGCCTTTGCATAAAATTCACCCAATTTTTTAAGCTGTGCACCGGTACGATAAAAACCAGTATTAATAAAAAACGGTGATTTTCTGCCGCTTTTCGTTATAAAGTCACCAAACTTCAAAACTCCACAATCCACCATAAATCCGATAAAATCCTGCTTATACTGCTCCATATGTTCACTTTCCTCTACTAAGATTTAGTAGTTTTTCCTTTCCTAATATTTTTATGGATAAACATACTAATTTGTAGTATAGCATTATATTTTTCAATATTCAAGGGCTATTCCCAAAGTTATTGCTATTTTTCTTGAATCACCAAAAAATTTTTTAGATTCTTATTTTTTTCTATTCTCATTTTTTAAAAATCATGTTATACTTAGCTGATTATACTTCAATAAGGAGAAGATCATATGATTTCATTTGGAAATGATTATACGACTAGTGTACATCCAAAAATTTTACAACAATTAATAACAAAAGAAACGCAATTCATCCCACCACTTTAGAAGTGGAGGTTAGAAGGGAACAAGGACGCTGAAATTAAACAGATAAGAGAAGTACTTAACCAATAATGAAAGGATGGATTTTATTTATGAAAATTCCACTTATAAAATTTATAGTTGTATATTTATTGTGCATAAATTTTTTTGCTTTTCTTTTAATGAGAATTGATAAGCAAAGAGCGATCCGTCATAAATGGCGTATTTCAGAAAAAAGACTGTTTTTATCTGCTCTATTAGGAGGCAGCCTTGGTTCTATGTTGGGAATGTATTTCTTTCATCATAAAACCAGACATTGGTATTTTAAATATGGTATTCCTCTTCTGTTTCTTTTGCAGATCCTCTTTTTTCTCTGGTTAAATAAAATATAGGGAAGTTTTTAAATTATTCCTCAAAATGTTCCAATATATGGGCGGGATATGCTTTTGTCCAGTGGTATGGCTGCAATTCACCTAATGTGACAAATTGCAGAACATCATCATTTGTAGTAACTGCTACCTGCACATCCTCTCCCCAGAATCTTAACCGCTCTTGGCATATTCCACAGGGGGAAAGAACTTTATAAGGAGCTTTTTCATCTTCTCGAACCAAACACATACAATGTGTAACCTTTTCATTATATTTATGAGCTTCTAATATTGCCCCTGTTTCAATACATAAAATAGCCGAAGCGTTCGCTGTATCAATACTGACACTTGTAAAATAATGTCCGTTCGCCGTATGTATTACTCCAGCTCCACCCCATCCAATAGGATAGCGCTTTTCTATCAATGCTACAGCTTGGCAATACATTTCTCTCTCAATGTCAGCGTTTCTCATATTATAATAGCCTCCCAATTGTGATTTGATAATTTATCTATATCTTCTTATAAAATATTTCATAAAAATTTACAGTAAATTTTTACGCTCTGCTCTTTGCTGGCAGTACACAGCCCAAATCCGAAACAAGGTCTGCAGAGGGTCATCATTTCCCGTCGGCATTTAGACGCTGTGTTGCTGTATTTTAGCGTCTTATGTGTCCGCTATGAAAATAGGAAATGCTAAGCGCAAGCGAGCCCGGTGCAGACCTTGTTTCGGATTTGGGCGTCCTCCCCCTGCGAAAATCTTTATTTTAATTTTACAGCAATCGACAACTCCTCCAACTGTTTTTCTTCTACTATATCAGGTGCACCACTCATTAAACAAGAAGCATCCTTTACTTTCGGAAAGGCAATAACATCTCGAATATTGTATTCTTTTGCCATCAGCATAACCAAACGATCTAACCCATAAGCAAGTCCTGCATGAGGCGGCACTCCATACTGAAATGCCTGCAGCAAAAATCCAAATCGTTCATACGCAGATTCTTTTGTAAAACCAAGTACTTCAAACATTTTTTCCTGTACATCGCTTTGATAAATTCGGACGCTTCCTCCTCCGATTTCTACCCCATTTAATGTAATATCATATGCTTTTGCCCGCACTTTTCCGGGATCGGTATCTAAAAGAGGCAAATCTTCTTCTACAGGCATTGTAAATGGATGATGCATTGCCACATAACGGTTTTCTTCTTCTGAAAACTCAAAAAGCGGAAAATCCGTAATCCATAAAAATTTATATTCATCATTCTTTAAAAGTCCCTGCTGCTTTGCCAGTTCTAACCGAAGCGCACCTAATACAGTATAAACAAGACTATTTTTATCTGCAGCAAAAAGCAGTAAATCTCCCGGTTTTCCTTCTAACCGTTCTACAATATTTTTTAATTCTTCTTCTGTCATAAATTTTGCAAAAGAAGATTTATAATTTCCGTTTTCGTCAATTACAAGATAAGCAAGTCCTTTTGCTCCTATTCCTTTTGCAAAATCTACCAGTGCATCTATTTTCTTTCGAGGCATCCCTGCCTGACCGCTTACATTTATTCCACGAACCGATCCGCCCTCTTTTAACGCTCCGGTAAATACACCAAATCCGCAGTTTTCAACTAAATCGGAAATATTTTTTAGTTCCATTCCAAAACGAATATCCGGCTTATCCGAACCAAAGCGATCCATTGCCTCCTGCCAGCTCATCCGCTGAAACGGCAGTTCTACTTTTATCTGTAACACTTCCTGAAATAACGTTGCTAATAACCGTTCATTTACCTCAATGACATCATCGATATCCACAAATGACAGTTCCATATCAATCTGTGTAAATTCCGGCTGTCTGTCTGCACGCAAATCTTCATCCCGATAGCACCTTGCCAACTGAAAATAACGGTCATATCCTGAACACATCAAAAGTTGTTTAAATATCTGCGGAGACTGCGGCAAAGCATAAAAACTCCCCGGATGGATTCGGCTAGGAACAAGATAATCCCTTGCCCCTTCTGGTGTACTTTTACAAAGTGTCGGTGTTTCAATTTCTAAAAAACCCTCTTGTGCTAAAAATGCTCTTGTTAAAGTAGCAATTTTACTTCTCATCATCAAATTTCTCTGTAAGTCAGGTCTTCTTAAATCCAAATAACGGTACTTTAAACGTACTTCATCTTTGGTCTGTGAATGTTCCTCAATCGGAAAAGGAGGCGTCAGCGATTCTGATAAAATTCTTATTTCCAGTGCCCGTACTTCTAATTCTCCTGTCAGCATAGTTGGATTGACTGCACCAGAGCGTGCTTCTACTCTTCCCACTACTGCAATTACAAATTCACTGCGAAGTGTTCCTGCTTTCGCAAATCCCTCTTCTCCTACCGAATCTGTATCAAATACAATCTGCAGTAATCCCGAACGATCTCTTAAATCTACAAAAATTAAACTTCCTAAATTTCTTCTCTTCTGCACCCATCCCATTACAGTAACCGTTTCTCCAATATTTTGGCTGGTTACTTCAGTACAGCGATGCGTTCTTTTTAGTCCTTTCATTGACTCTGCCATTTTTCTTCCTCACTTTTTTCTTTTTTCTATTCTCCACGTTTCATTGAATCTATAAAAATTTATAATTTAAAAGAATCCTTAAAAAACTTTTTAAATTCCGTATATCCTTCTTTTTCAAGCTGTTCTATTTGAAATTTTTTATTTTTATTCATCCGCATCAAACTTACCTGAGCTCCGCTCTCCCGCTCTTTTTGTGCATCTGTAATAATCTTGCAAAGTTCCTCTCCCGCAATCCCTTTTTCGATTAAAAAAGTAACTTTCTTCTCTGTTTGTGGAACCTGAAATCCCTGTTCCATCAAAAGCATAATAATTCGTTCAAAACCGATTGAAAAACCGCAGGCAGGCAAATCTGTTCCAGTAAACTGTCCTATCATCTTATCATAACGTCCGCCGCCGCCGCAGCTTGCATGAAACTGTGGTATAGCAATTTCAAAGATTGTTCCGGTATAATAGGACATCCCTCTTACCAAAGAAACATCCCATATCATTTTAAAATCGGCTGTTTTGGTCTGGCTGACACTATCTATAATCTCTTTTAAGTGTTCTGTTACAGAATCTTCTAATTCCGTTCCTAATGTTTCTGTTAAAAATTCTAATGGATTTTCTGCATGTTCTAGTCCTCGAAGCAGTGTCAGATATTTTTCTACACTTTCCTTTGAAAAACCACTTTCCAAAAGTTCTGCTTCCACTCCCTCTAGTTTTATCTTATCCAGCTTATCTAATATAATAAATACTCTGTCATAACAGCTTTCTTCAAATCCACTGTATGACGCCATTGCTTTTAAAATTCGTCTGTCATTGATACGAATTTCAAAACCAGAAAATCCTAACTTGCCAAGTGTAGCAGTAGTAGCAAGAATCAGTTCTATTTCTGCCAGATTTGAAGCCTCTCCTAAAATATCAATATCACACTGATAAAACTGCCGATAGCGTCCCTTTTGCGGATTATCTGCCCGCCATACACTTCCAATCTGCAGTGCCTTAAATGGTGTAGAAAGCTTACTGCTGTTATTCGAATAATAACGAACCAATGGAACGGTTAAATCATAGCGAAGCCCACTGTCTATTAAATCTGTTTCACTCTCTGCCTGCTCTAAATTTAATTTTTCCCCTCGTTTTAAAATCTTAAAAATTAACTTTTCATTTTCTCCGCCCTGCTTACTGTTTAAATTTTCAATATGTTCCACACTAGGGGTTTCTATTGTTTGAAATCCAAACTTTTTATATGTTTCTTTAATCACACGAATCACATATTCACGAACTTCCATTTCGGAAGGTAAAATATCTTTCATACCCGTAACAGGTTTTTTTATCAGTCCCATTTCATTTCTCCTTATTATCATCATTATTTTTTAATCTCATTCTTCATCCATATCTTTTTTTCGCAGACACAGCAATTTTTGAAAAGTATTTTCTATTAAAAACTCCTGAGAAGTATTTTGTATCAAATAATAAAGAATTCCGTCTGCAGTATCTAAACATATTCCTATTTCCCCGGAAGCCTTTAACTGCTCTAAATCGATATTTGCATAGGAAAGTATAGCAGCAATATCTCTTTGATTTGTAAACTCATCTATATAAAAATAAGCTGCATCTAATGTCATCGCTGTAAGAAACTGCTCTAAATTATCTGCAGTCTTCTTAAATTCAATAATATCGTCATCCATTCCCATATAAATCGGCGGATTCTCTTTTCCTTCTAACAAATCCTGAAACCAATAACCCGCATACCATATCCCTTGATTTTCACACCATATCAGTACATAATTCTGCGTAATGGTATTCCACTGCTCTTTTGGAAGCTGCCATAGAGCAAAATACGGATTCTCTGCATACTCTTCCTGCTGTGTTCCTTTCTGTATAGCTTTTTCAAAATCCTGATGTAATGCAGTATCTAAAAGTTCCTGTATTGCAAAATAGGACGTAAAAATTCTATTAGGCGATAAAATCCGATTCTGTCCTCCATTGATATCATCTTTTCCATATTTTAGCAAAAAATCTTTATAGATAACAGGTAAAGAAACACCTATTGTCTGCTCTGCTTTCTGTATTTCCTGCTCCGTAAAACCTTTATGTTCCTCACTGAAAAAATCCATTAGTTCATGAATCGTTAAGCCATATCGAAGAGCCACTTTTTACACCTCCCGATTTTATTTATTATTTTATCCATGAATAATTTTTAGTCTAGCATGAAGCATTTTCCTTGTCAATCAATTTGAGTTAAGATTTTTAATAAGTGTTTTGAAATTTAATAATAGATTGATATTATTAGGAAAGATGAAGGGGAGGACGCCAGATTTGAAAATAATGGACAGCCTGCTGTTCCGGTTTCCAAAAAGCAAGAAGTTCTAAGACTTCTGCATTTCCATTCATCCAACCGGACAGACCGGGGCGCAATTCGCCCATATTGCACCCAAAACGGGACTGACATACCAAAAGATTTCATCTACCACAAGGCTGTTTCTTGACTCCGAAACAAAAAAAGACATGATTTCTGCCGCTATTCAACCAACAGCAAGAGGCGGTTTGCTCGTTTCCTTTGCCTGCGACTTCGGAGAACGGTTAGAAAGTCTTGGGCTTCTGCAGAAGCACCTAGAATTTTTTTCATATCCTGCTTCTATGCAGGGTATGAAAAAAAAGGAGCGTGTTTAGCCCGTATATATAAAAAAGAGGCTGTCTTGCGGCTGATAAAATCCTCCCTTACACCAACCACATTTCGCCTGTCATACGGGCGAATTGCGCTCCGGTTCGTCCGGTTCGATGAACCTAAATCAGAAGCCGTAGACTTTCTTACCGTTTGGAGCGGAGCAGGCAAAGGAAACGAGCAAACCGCCTCTTGCGTCCAGTAAGCGAAAGTCCCCTATTTCTTCTTTTTACATCATAGTATCATCCCGCAAAATTTCCGTTAAATTAATATTTCGCATCTTTCTCCAAGCAAAATAATAAGCAGATGCCACTGTCCCTAAAACAGCCAGCATAAAAACCGCAATCGATATCAGCGGTGCTTCTGCCAAAAATTCTTTTATTTCAACATAACTTATTTTTAACATATACCACACCAAAGCTGCTGCCAGCGGAAGGGTAATTAAAATCGGACGACCCGCTATCATCAATACCTCAATACAAAACATTTTTCTAATTTCTTTTGGTGTGAGTCCGATAGACATATACCTTGCCAATTCTCTTTTCCTTTGATGCACAAATCCTAAAGTATTAGAAAATACACTGCCAATTCCAATAATCGCAAGCAAAATACAAAAACCTCCAAATATAACTTTTAAAATTTTTTATAAATGTTATTTCTTCTTTGTCAAATTCTCCGATAATTCGACTTTGTCAACTGCCTTCTTTTTGTTCAATTCTCTCAACCTCATACTTCCATATATTATAAAACAGTCCGCATAATAATGATAAAAGTAAAGCAGAAATAAATGCCGAAACTTGAATGGCAAATCTAGAAGAATGATTATTTTTTATATAGCTTGATAAATAATCTTTCCACATAACAATTACCTCCTCTGCTCATCACGAATAATACGCCCGTCTTCAATAGTAATAATTCGCTTGGCTTCTAAAGCAACTTTTTCATCATGAGTAATTAGTAAAATCGTCTGTTCCAGATTTCGATTAGAAAGTTTCAACATATCAATAATTTCCTTTGAATTTTTTTGATCCAAATTTCCGGTCGGCTCATCTGCCAAAAGAAGTGCCGGATGGTAAATCAGCGAACGGGCAATCGCAGCCCTCTGCTGCTGACCGCCGGATAATTGGTTTGGCAGAGCAGAAAGTTTTTCAGAAATACCAAGAGAATGAACTATTTTCTCAAAATACTCTTTATTCGGCTTTTTTTTATCTAATATAAGAGGCATAAGAATATTTTTCTGTATAGTCAGAGTTGGAATTAAATTGTAAAACTGATAGATCAATCCTACCTTTCTGCGTCGAAAAATCGCAGCCTGTGTCTGGTTCAACTCAGAAAGATCGATTCCGTCTATCATCACTCTTCCGCTTGTAGGTTTATCTACACTGCCAAGAATGTGCAGCAGCGTAGACTTTCCCGAACCAGACGCTCCGATAATTGCTGCAAATTCTCCTTTCTTTACTGATAAATCAATTTCGTGAAGTGCCACTACCTGATTGCTGCCAGAACCATATACTTTCCTGACTTTTTCACACTTTAAAAT
>CAJUGZ010000023.1:16051-25923 GCA_910585855.1 uncultured Lachnospiraceae bacterium
CTTTAAAATCTCCATTTTGTTGTTTCCTTTCCTGCTGTTTGTTTTATTTTTATTATAGCAGATAAAAGTTACAACTCAGTGACTATAAAACCGAATTTCAAAGCAAGCACCGCCATTCAATAAATTTTTTGCCTGTATTGTTCCGTTTTGACGTTCAATAATCTCTTTTGATAAAGCCAGTCCAATTCCTATCCCGCCCTCTTTTGCATTTTGTCCTCGATAGAAACGTTCAAAGAGATGCGGAATATCTTCTTTTTGAAATCCTGAGCCATTATCCCAAATAAGAATTTCTGTATAAAAAGAATTTTGTACATAGGAACAATGGATTGTTCCGCCACGATTATGTTCCATACAGTTTTTCATCAGATTGATAACCGCTTCCATTGTCCAATCTAAATCAGCGGCAATCATCATTTCCCCTAATTCCGGTATATCAATCGAAGTACCGGAATTTACAAATAACTCCTGTAAATTATCGGCTGCCAAAACGAGTACAGTAAAAACATCGATTTCCTCTTTTCGCAAAAGCAGTGTCCCAGCGTCAATCCGGGATAATACAAGCAAGGCTTCTTCTAGATGAGTAAGCCGTAAAAGTTGTTTTTCCACCTTTTCTAAATAATGATTAGCCATATCTTGCTTCATCATCTGAACCGATAGTGAAATAGCCGTAATCGGCGTTTTTATCTGATGCGCAATATTAACCAAATTTTCTGCAAAATCATTCTTTGTCTGCACTGCCGCATCTTTTGTCTGATAGAGAAAGGTTACTGTTTTATATATTTCATCTTCTAATTTAGAAAATTCATCTTCTTTCGAAACAGAAAGAATAACTGCCTTTCCGGTATTTACTTGTTCTAAATAATCTGCTAAAGCCTGAATCCGTTTCATCTCCATTTTATTTCGATAAGAAAAAGTAAAAACAAAGATAAAAAAACCTGTCAAAAATCCTACTATTACAAATAAAGTATTTTGTTTATAAACGAAATTAGAAAAATCAGAGATACGATATCCCAACGCAGATAAAATATCTTTTTCTACCCTTGTTTCCATCACTCCACTTGTATATTCCTTTAATACAGCAGAAATTATTTTTATTGTTTCCGGTTTCTGTACTGCTGCTTTTTCACAGATTTTATTTAACAAGTTAAACTGTATTTGACCACAATAATAAGAAACCAATAAAACAGAAACAGAAGCTGCAATCAAACTAACCGACAATACAAATCCTAAAATAACAAAATTACTTTTTTGTCTGCTCATATCGTATCCTCCATACGATACCCCACACTTCTAACTGTTTTCAGACAAGAAGGGTAAGAAAGCTTATCCCGCAGCCTTTTCATTGTTACTGTCAGAGTATTATTATTTACATAGCTGCCGTTTACATCCCATATCTGTTCTAGAATCTTTTCTCTGGTAATCGTCTTTCCTTTATTTTTAACAGCAAATATAAAAGCAGTTGATATTCTACTGTACTTAGATTGATTTCCTCTGAATAAACACAAACAGTATGGCGATTTACATCTATCACAATTCCGTCACAGGAAAGATATTGCTCTGCTATATTGCCTGTTCTGCGCAGCAATGCCAAAATCCGTGAATACAATACTTCCAGTACAAAAGGCTTTACCACATAGTCATCTGCACCGTTTTGAAAACCTGAAACAATATCGGCAGAATCTCCACAAACAGTGAGAAAAATAATCGGCAGTTCTTTCCAATTTCTGCGAATCCATTGACATAAACTATCTCCATGACCATCCGGCATCTTCCAATCTAACAGTACTAGAGTTGGTATATGATTTTTCAAAGCCTGCTTTGCTTGGGCAAGAGTAGCATATATTGTTACTTTAAAATTCTTCTGTTCTAGGTATTCCTTTACAATAGATGCAATGTTTAAGTCGTCTTCAATATAGTATAAATCAACCATAATCAATTTTTGCCTTTCTCAAAATTTTTGGGATGAAAACGGGAGGACACTAAGGGAACACCAAAAGGCAGAGGGAGTGCCATTCCGAGCCCGCTTGCGCTTAGCATTTCCTATTTTCATAGCGGACACATAAGGCACGAAACTACTGTGCCTAAGTGCCGACGGGAAATGATGACCCTGCATGACACTCCCTTTGCCTTTCGGCTATGTACTCCAGAGCGAAAAAATTACAACAACTAGTAAAATGTTTGTTATAGCACCGATTTTTCACTTTCCATCCAACATTTACACTGTTCTATCCGTTTTCCATTATCACCTTGTTTTTCATCATAGGCGAATTGTTTCAATATGCCACAAGGAAAGTCTTTACATTGTCCGCAATGCTTATATCCTCTTGTTTCACAGCAAGATTTTATCGGACAACTTTCACCCCAAAACGGTTTCTCAATATTTACACATCCCTTACATCCTACTTGTTCCTGATAAGAACATTCATGACATAAAATCCCACATCTTGACTCAATCATAAATAGAATCCTCCTTTTTCGCTTGTGTTTATTTTTAAATTATAGCAGATAAACACGACAACATAAAGTTATATTTACAAAACCTCTTATTTTAATTTAAAATTTTTGATAAATAGGGGATATTAAATTAAAATATATACTTATTTTCTATATTTAATATTGCCTTTTAAGTTACTTTGATATATAATTCTATTAGAAACAACGTTGCTCTTTTGCCACCGGGTAAAGAGATTATGCGTCAGACTTTCTATCGTTAGGTCATAGAAGATAGAAAGTGCTGATGCTTTTTGCATTTTAAGGAGATGTATATGAAGGTAAAAACACTACGAAGGGAATTTTTTCAATATGTAATATTAAATATATGCGGTATGATTGGCTTATCATGTTATATACTTGCTGATACCTTTTTTATTTCAAACGGTTTAGGTGCAAATGGTCTGACTGCGCTTAACTTAGCTATTCCTATTTATAACTTTATTCATGGAAGCGGTCTGATGTTTGCAATGGGAGGCGCGACAAAATATTCCATTTACAGAGGGCAGAAAAACGATAAAAATGCGGATGAGTCTTTTTCAAACACAATATATATAATGTCTGCATTCGCTGTCATTTTTATGCTGACAGGCATTTTCTTTTCTTGAAAACTGACAAAACTATTCGGTGCTGACAACGATGTTTTTCATATGACAAAAACATATTTACAGGTTATTCTACTGTTTGCTCCGGCATTTATGGCGAATGACACAATGATCTGCTTTGTCAGAAATGACGGAAATTCAAAATTATCTATGATCGCAATGCTGGCTGGAAGTTTCTCCAACATAATTTTGGATTATATATGTATCTTCCCCCTTAATATGGGAATATTTGGCGCAGTATTAGCAACCGGTTTCGCACCCGTTATCAGCTTGATAATTTTATCCAGGCATTGGCTTACAAAGCAAAATCGGTTTCATTTCGTACGAATAAATCCATCCTTGCAGTTGACCGGAAATATTATTGCTTTAGGTATTCCGTCTTTCATCACAGAAATGGCTTCTGGAATTGTAATAATAGCTTTTAATGCTATTATTCTACACCTGCAAGGAAATATCGGTGTGGCTGCTTATGGTGTGGTTGCAAATTTATCACTTGTGGTTATTTCAATTTTTACAGGAATCGCACAGGGAACACAGCCAATTTTAAGCAGAGTATATGGATATGGTGAGCGTGAAAGTCAGAAACAGATTTTGAAATATGCCTTAAAAACAATGTTGTTGATAGCATGCGGCATTTATTTGGTTTTTTTATTATCTGCCAATCCAATCGTCAGCATATTTAACAGTGAACAAAATATACATCTGCAACAGACCGCAGAAACAGGGTTAAAATTGTATTTTACGGCTATTCCATTTGTGGGATTTAATATAATGATATCCTCCTATTTTACATCCATAGAAAAAGCCCTGCCCGCGCAAATCGTTTCACTGTCAAGAGGACTTTTCGTTATAATCCCTATGGCATTTTTCCTTTCTTGTTTCTTAAAAATGACGGGGGTTTGGCTGTCTTTTCCAATTACGGAATGTTTCGTCGCTTTAGCTGGCATTACATTATATAACAAATCAGAAAGAGGTAAAAAAAATGTTTAGAGAAATGCGAAGAAAAAAACAAATGTTATCTAATGACGAATGTATTGAAATTCTAAATAAAGGAACATCCGGCGTGCTGGCGTTATTAGGTGATAATAATTATCCTTACACCGTTCCAATCAGCTATATATACTGCAATTCTAAATTATATTTTCATGGTGCAAAAAGCGGGCATAAAATAGATGCAATAAAAAAATACTCCAAAGCCTCCTTTTGTGTAATTGATCAAGACAATATTATTCCTGAAGAATATACCACTTATTTTAGAAGTGTTGTTGCTTTTGGCAATATTCATATCATGAAAAATGAAATAGAAATTAAAAAAGCAATAGAAGATTTAGCAAAAAAATACTATCCTAATGATAGTGAAGTAAGACGTAATATAGAAATTGATAAAGAATGGAAATCTTTATGCATGATGGAATTTTCTATTGAATATTTATCTGGAAAAGAAGCAATTGAAATAACTGTACCAGATATTTTTATACCATACAGCAAATTTTCAATATGTACCAGTTTACAATTTTTTAATAAACCAAATGAGGAAAACGCCAAAATCAAAAGAAAAGTCTGCACAAACTTTCCTTTTGATTTTGGCTGTATAATTTGTATAAATGCCTTTAAGAAAATCAATAATCTTCTAATCGAAACATCTCTGGTGGTATATATTTTATCAAATCTGATATCCGATATTTATCCTTTATTTCTTCCGGCAGATTAGGATAAAAAGTTCTTGAAGCATACTCAAAAACATCGTTTCCCCATAGGTTATCTGTAGAAAGAAGATAGCCATAATAATCCTTATCAAAATGAATATGCCACGACAATTCCTTTATAAATTGCAAACACAATACTATTTCCATATTAATCTGTTTTTCACTTAATAAAACATCATATTCTGAATCCAATATCAGCTTTGATACTTCCGGCGGCTGCCCGTCCATTATCAAATCAACAGCAACATCCAAAAATGACTTTATAGGTTCTTCTAATTCATTTCTCAATGGAAGATCTTCAATTCCAGTATTTTGAAGGTGCAAAATCGTTCTCATAAAATAACAAATAATTTTATCCAATGTTTGACTGCCATATTTCTTTTTGATACTTTCTGACATGATATCTCCTATTCTATACTCTTTTTTCCTTTACCAATATTTTTAATAAAATCGTATCCTAATTAATTTCATTATATATTAAAACTTAGCACAATACAAATAAAATATAGAAAAATATCCGTCTATATCTTAAAATTTTCTGTCTGGCAAACACAACTAAACTTGGAAGGAAGGTCTATGAAGGGTCATCAAGCGAAAGCGGGCTTGGAATAGACCTTCCCTTCAAGTTCAGCGTCCCCCTTAAGACTAAAATTTCCTATCCGTTTACTTTACATAAATTTCCTTAAAAATAACCGCTCTATCTGCCACACCACTATTTATCCCTTCCGATTCCATTTGAACCCAATCATCCATATTATCAAAAATAAAAATATACAGACTTTTTATTTCTTTTCCCTGAACAGCAAATCCAGCCCAACCTGCCATTTCCACATCCGAATAAAGCATTTCTCCATCCTGATTAAATACGATTGTATAACAAGGTTCATAAGACCACCCAAGCATCTCAAACATCTCTGCATCCGTCAGATCAGGGTCTTTTGAAAGCAGTTTTTCCTTTCTGTCTTCTGTCAGTTCTCTCTGTTCTCCCGGTGTTGTTGTATGGACAATTACCTGATACGGAGATACCACTACATTATCAAGCGTAATATTCCCTTCCTTCTCACCCACTTCAATCGTCTTTACATCTGTTTTATTTACCTCAAACGGAAGGACAATATTCCAGCTGCCATCTATCCAATGAGATGCAGATATTTCTTCGCTGCCTAGCATCCTGTCATCATCATAACCAAGACCATTTACATAAAAGCAAAGTTCACCGTTCCCTTCCATTTTTTGTGGAAGATTCAGCTTTAGCATACCTGCAAATGTGTGACTGTCAATTACTTCTCCCTCAAACGTATTTTCAATCCGCTCTGTTGCATTTCCATTTACACTCCATGTCCCGCCTATATAAAATCCTGCAGCTTTCTGATTCTCTGCAATATTACCTGTATAATGTTCTGGAATATGAGTAAAATCTGCCTCGTTTGCTTCAATATTCACCGTAAGAAATATAGAATATCCATCACAGTAAACTTCCGATGCAGTTAATGTAATTCCTTGATCCGATACAGAATAGTTTGATGTATCCAAATTGCCCATATGATCTTCATTCGTTAAAACTGTTCCCTTATCCGTATAATCACCGGAATATGTGATATCATCCTCAATTTTCTCAAAAATTTTTCCAATCAGCGGAATCTTCGCTGCAAGTGTCGGATTAAAATAACCCAGTCCGCCGATTCCAATAACAGCCACAGCAACTGCTGCCGCCACAGCCTTTCCTATTCTAATAAATTTTCTCATTTTATCCTTTCTCCTTTTATATACTTGAATTTCTCTGTCATCTATCTCAGGAGCAAGGGCTTGCTTTAAGATTTGATCTAATCTTTCATCTGTCATATCCTATCGCCTCCAATTTTTCTTTTAACAGTTTTTTTGCTTTCCGCATTTGGCTCTTAACTGTTCCTTCTGGCAGTCCGAGAATCTTCGACAACTCATTGATCTGCATATCTGCCGAATAATATAAATAGATTGGTATTCTATACTTCTCCGGCAAAGATGCAACTAATTCCTGAATCATATTTATTTCATTTTGCTGCAAAACAATATGTTCCGGTGAATCATCATTATTATGATTGAAAATCTCATATCCCTCATCAGACATCTCATCCATACTGTCAATCGGAACCAGCCTCATCCTGTTTGCATATTTTTTCTTCTTATTCTTCCAAAGATAAATTGCCATAGATAATGCGTAACTCTTTGTATTTTGCATAGATTCCAGTTTTTTCTTTTTTTCTAACAGTTTGAGCATCGTATCCTGATACAGTTCGTCTCCATTTTCTGCGTTTCCGGCTGTCATCCGGCAAAACCGCAAGATATCCTTTCCAAACTTCAGGACAAACTGATCGAATTCATCATTATTCATAGCAGCTATTCTCCTTTTTCTTTCAAGTCGACTTGCAAAGATTTGCCCTTGCATATATATATTGTCGTAACTTTAAAAAAAGTTTTCAATTTCTTCTAAAAGGATAAAATACTATTTAAATTTAAAAGATACAAAGTTTCTACATTAAAATAATGCACTATATTACAGTTTTAATCTGTTCTATAGTGCATCTTAATTAAAAATTATGATAAAAATGAAAAGAGAGATCTTAATTGCGGAGCAAACAAACCAATGAGAGGAAACAATATACCAATACCGCAATAAAGATGAGAACAGCGGTTGTCGTACCTTTGCAAAACAGGCACATAAAATAACTGTGGATTTTCTGGATTATAATATAAATCAATCCAATCCCCACTTTTTACTAACTGAAATCCAGAACCGCCAGAAGACATAACTCTATAATTAATCCCATTTACTTGAAATTCAAACTCGGGAAAGTATATTTTATTTCTCCCTGTGCGTTGCCTCCGCCCCTCGGAAACAACAATAGCAGTTGTTAAAACAATAGCGTTTTCCCGCTCTTTCAACAAACGACGGCGTATAGACATTCCAATCGCAAAGAAAATCAAAGGAAAAATTGTAAACACTGTATCACTTATCCGTTCATCTACTGTTCTTTCCGATTGCCCTATAATAATTCCCGCAAAAACAAAACATAACAATGGCCAAAAAATTACAAACCAATACCAGTGTTTCAGTGCGGAATTCTTTGAATGTTTTTCTTTACTTTTGTTCATTACTCCATAGACCTCCTGTAAAACTCCAATTTTATCACCGACTTTATTATATACTATCCCATTGAAAAAATATAGCTATATTTACAGTTTTTTAACTGGTCTGATATATTTCCAAAACTGTTCAGGATTATGATAAAAATAAAATACCCTGCCTTGTGTAGTATCAAGACAATAACCAGATGCTTTGTAGTCGAAATTTTCCATTGTTTCTTCTATTTTTTTCTCAACACTCTGATTTTGCGTTTGAACGTTAAATGGTCCATGTTCAAACACAATATACTCTCCCTCTGAAACATCCATCATTTGCATTTGTTTTGGAATTTCACCACAATAATCCGCAGGCAGCCGTACACCATAACTTTCTGCCAAAGGAATACCCCAACTGCAAACTCTACCTGTCGGCTCGTTGATAAATGCCATAATTTGACCGCTTCCACTATTGGTTTCTGTACCACCTATATCATCAAGTTTTCCCTGTATACTGTCAAGCAATCCGCAAATTGTTTCACAGTCTTGTTCGGGAATCTGACTTTGCTTTTGCCAAAAATTCCAATAGCCATTGCTCTCATAATTTCTGATATGCAGATATTTGTGTGCAGGTATTGTCACAAAATATACTTTTACATCATCTGCAGTATCTTTCATACTTACTCCTCCAATACTGATTAAGTAACAATCAAACGGCTTAATGATAGTGCGAAGGACAACAGGAACAGGATTACTGCGGTACGCACTGGGTGTGATGCCATAAACCTCTTTAAAAGAACGGGAAAAAGCTTCATGACTGGAAAAACCATAATCTAATGCAATTTCTAAAAGACCTTTTGAACTGTCCCGAACTTCTTTTAATGCAAAAGCAAGCGTACGATACCGCAAATAATCACGAAAATGTATCCCAGATATTTCTATAAATTTACGAGAAATATAAAACTCGGAATAGCCTAACTTTTTAGAAAGAGAAGACAGTGTTAATACTTCATCCTTACATTTCTTAATGCACTCATCCACTTCTTCTACGATTGTTTGTACCAAACTATACCATTCGCTCATCTTTTTTCGCTCCTCTTTTCGATTGTTCTGCAATAATTATACAAAATCAGCAAAAAACTGTCTTGATTTTAATTGCAAAAATAATCTTTCGCAGATCTTCCTTCCAAGTTCAGCGTTTCTCCTATAAAGAAATTAAATCCAAATTTCCCTTTTTATACATAGTTTATTGGCATATAGAAAACCGTAATTTCTGACTTACTAATACTAATAAATATCATCAAACATACAATTCTAAAAACATCTTTTTATCTTTAATCGTCAAACTCTTCCGTATCCTTTGTACCGAGCATCATCCCCATCTCTTCCCATGTAACCCCATAAGGAGCACCACCGGAAGTATAGCCTGCTATATAATAAAATCTATCATCCTGTTGCGCATAATCTACTGACTCACTTTTCTGCATCTTATGCTGTTTACGAAGCTTTTTTCTTTTTGCCTTTTTAGCTTTTTGTATATCCTGATGAACTTTTACTGCTGCCTGTTCTCTCTCAATTTGCTCTTTTGTTAAAGATATGCCTAACATCCGCAACTCCGCAACAGCTTTCATACGATCTACAGCAAATTTTTTCCTATACGCTTTTATTATATCCCCACCGTAAAGTGTACCATCATATTCTAAAACCCACTTTTCCGCTTTTTCTTTCCGTTCTGAAAATTTCATAATATTCTTAGCTATCTTACCTTTTCTTTTTTTCATAAATAAATTCCTTTCTGTTGTCGTAGGCGGAAACCCACTGCCTTTAGGCGGTGGGAAGAGCCTCATAAATTCTTGCAAAAAACATTATTTTATGCTACAATCTATACATAGAGAAAACCGTTGGGAGCAATGGCTCTGAAGGCACTCTTTGTACTTTGAAAAGTTAAGATAAGAGGTTTTTCACACCAATC
>CAJUGZ010000024.1 GCA_910585855.1 uncultured Lachnospiraceae bacterium
GCAGGGTATGCAAAAAAAGGGGCGTGTTTAGCCCGGAGGATAGGGAAGAGGATGTTTTATGGTTGGTAGAATCTTTCCTTACACCCGGTTCGTTTCGGATGTGGTGAGGGCGAATTGCGCCCCGGTTCGTCCGGTTGGATGAACTTAAATCAGAAGCCCTAGACTTTCTTACCGTTTGGAGCGGAGCAGGTAAAAGACAGAAGCAAACCGCCTCTTGCGTCCGGTGAAAGCCAATCCTTTTATTCTGATTTTGCGGTGAAAGCATTTGACAATTTTATTAAAAAAGACTATGATAGCTATGGTTAGAACAAAAAGCTTAGATTGAAAAAATATCTTGGCTTTTTTTAATGAAATCATAGAATACAGAAAGGATGAAAGTGATGAAGAACGCAAAACCAATTACTATGGAAATGATTCAACGGTTTCAGAAAAATTATGATGAGGATGCAATGGCTAAAGTGCTTACGGCAGCAGCGTCAAAAACAGCATTGTCGGATATAGCACTTAGTCCTATGGATGCAGCAAAGTTAGAACATACGTTTTCGATTGAAATTCCGACCAGAGGGATTACGAATCAAAAGAAAAGCGGGCGCTGCTGGCTGTTTGCTTCTATGAATATGATGAGAGAATTGGTAGCAAAAAATTGTAATATGGAGAAATTTGAATTGTCTGGAAATTATCTTGCCTTTTGGGATAAATTTGAAAAGATGAATTTCTTTTTGGAAGCAATTATTGATTCGGCAGATCTAGAGGTTTCCGATCGTACAGTAAATTGGATTTTATCAGGGTTAAATGATGGCGGACAGTGGGATATGATGGTGAGCTTAATTCAAAAGTATGGAATTGTGCCGTCTAGTGTGATGCCGGAAACTTTTCAGTCAAATGAAACACGGAATATGTCGCAGATCTTAAATATGAAACTTCGAAAAGATGCGATTGAACTGCGAAAATTGGTGCAGGAGGGAGTTGATCCTTCTAAAAGAAAAGAAGAGATGCTGGAGGAATTATTTAAAGCTCTTTGCATTTGTTTTGGCAGACCAGTTGATCGATTTGATTTTGCATATACAGATAAAGAACATCACTATCATATTGAATATGATATGACGCCTCGTTCTTTCTATGAAAAGTATATTAAGTTGTCTTTGGAGGATTATGTCAGTGTAATTAATGCTCCTACGCAGGATAAGCCGTATGGAAAAACGTATACTGTAAAATATCTTGGAAATGTAGTCGGAAGAAATATTTGCTATTTAAATTTGCCAATGGAGGAATTAAAGAAATTGGCGGTGCAGCAGATGAAGGATGGAGAACCGGTTTGGTTTGGCAGTGATTGTGGGAAATATGGCAGCAGAACGGATGGAATTTGGGATCAAAATTCGTTTGTTTATGGTGAGATTCTGGGAGGATTGGATTTGTCAATGACAAAGGAGGAACGATTGGATTATGCGGATAGTGCAATGAATCATGCAATGCTGTTGACAGGGGTAAATTTAGATTCGGATGGGAAGCCAAATCGCTGGAAGATTGAAAATAGCTGGGGGGAAGAACCGGGGAAGAAAGGGTATTTTGCTGCTAGTGATGCTTGGTTTGATGAGTTTACATATCAGGTCATTATCAATAAAAAGTATTTGAAGGAGGAGTGGAAACTGGCTCTTGAGGAAGAACCGATTGAATTAGCACCTTGGGATCCGATGGGGACTCTTGCATAGGAAACTCAGGTAGGACGCTTGAATGGGATGTTCGAATGGGACGCTCAAATCTGAAGGAAGGTCTGCACCGAGCCTGCTTGCGCTTAGCATTTCCTATTTTCATAGCGGACACTAAGACGCTAAAACACAGCAACACAGTGTCTAAATGCCAATGGGAAATGATGACCCTTTGCAGACCTTTCTTCGGATTTGAGCTGTGTATTCTTGCCGGAAGATTAGAGTGGCTGCAGAAGTTTGATGCGGACAGAAGTGGATGTCCGACAGGATGTTGGGAATAGTCTGAATTGATTGTTAGATTGTGTAAGTTGATAACTTATGAATGGGTATGGCTAGACTGTTACGTTTATTTTGAAAGTTTTGATGTTTGTATGGACATGTTTTGTTAGGTATGTTATAATATTGGTTTGTATACAGAATACAAGTAGGGGGAATTAATAGTAAAGATAAAAGTAGGAGGGGTTTTATTGAATCGGATGAAATTAAAGGCTTATGCAAAGATTAATCTTGGGCTGGATGTAATAGGAAAACGGGAGGATGGCTATCATGAAGTTCGAATGATTATGCAGACGGTTGGAATTTATGATCGGATCTGTTTGACAAAGAGGCAGGAGTCGGGGATTCGAATTCGTACCAATTTATTTTATCTTCCTGTTGATGCGGAAAATATTGTTTATCGGGCGGCTTCTCTTATGATGGAGGAGTATGGAATTAGGGGTGGAATTGAGATTGATCTGCAGAAGTATATTCCTGTAGCAGCAGGGTTGGCAGGGGGGAGCAGTGATGCTGCTGCGGTTTTATATGGAATGAATCGAATGTATCAACTTGGGTTATCTTTAAAGGAGTTGATGGGACAAGGGGTAAAGTTGGGAGCGGATGTGCCTTATTGTTTAATGAGGGGAACGGCTCTTTCGGAGGGAATTGGAGAAAAACTGACACCGCTTCCGGCTGCCCCGGATTGCTGGGTATTGTTGGCAAAGCCGCCGATCAGTGTATCAACGAAGTTTGTATATGAGAATTTACGGGTGGATGAGTTGAAAGAACATCCCGATATTGATGGAATGAAACGAGCAATTCAGGCAAAGGATTTGCAGGGAGTAATGCAAAAGATGGGGAATGTATTGGAAACGGTTACCATTCCGGCTTATCCGATTGTGGCTAAGATAAAGGAGCAGATTTGGGAAAGCGGGGCTTTGAAGGTATTGATGAGTGGAAGTGGTCCGACAGTATTTGGATTGTTTGACTGTTGGGAGAAAGCACAGAGAGGGTATGAGAGTTTAAGGCAGACGGATATAAGCAGACAGGTTTATGTGACAAAGTTTTATCAGCCAAAGTCCGCAGCAGTTTGAGAGGAAACAGACAGAGGAGGAAAGGAAATGCAGGATCAATTAAAGGCAGTAGCTGATGAATATTTGCCTCTGCGGGATGTGGTGTTTCAGACATTAAGGCAGGCAATTTTAAAGGGGGAACTAGAACCGGGAGAGCGGCTGATGGAGATTCAGTTAGCAGAGCGGCTTGGGGTAAGCCGTACACCGGTAAGAGAAGCTATCCGAAAGTTGGAGTTGGAAGGTTTGGTAGTGATGATACCTAGAAAGGGAGCAGAGGTTGCCGGGATTACGGAGAAAAATGTGCGGGATGTGTTAGAAGTAAGAAAGGCTTTGGAGGAGTTGGCGGTTACACTTGCTTGTCAGAGGATGGAAGAAAGCCAGTTTAATCAGTTTGATGAGCAGAACCATATTTTTGAAGAGGCTTTAAAGACAGGAGATTTGGCTGAGATTGCGAAGCAGGATATTGATTTTCATGAAGTTATTTATCTGGCGGCTGGTAATGAAAGGCTGCAGCAAATGTTAAATAATCTTCGAGAGCAGATGTATCGGTATCGTATGGAGTATATTAAAGAGGAACAGCAGAGGAGTAAGTTGGTTTTGGAACATCAGGAGATCGCTGAAGCAATTCAGAATCGGGATGTGGAACGGGCAAAATCGGCAATTCGGGTTCATATTGATAATCAGGAGATGACGGTATCTCAGAAGATAAAAGGGTAGGGGACGCCGAAAGCCGAATGGTATTCTATTCCGGGCTCGCTTGCTGGGAGTTTGAAGTAAGCCAGTCTAGCAGGCGGAATCGAATCTCAACGGTGTTTGGGTTTTCTGTGCTTTCGGGAGTGTCGGTTTGGGTAAGGGAATCTTGATTGATGCAGACGTTATCACTAGTGATTAGGGCATATTCTTCTTCGGTTAGGAAGGATTTTATGGTTTCTTTTGAATCTTCCGGGACGATGCAGTGTGTGACATCAATAAAGCAGAGGGGCGGGTATAGAACACACCACCAGTTTTGACCTGAGCCTGAACCTAAAAGGATACGGTAAGCAGTATAGTATCCTGCTGGAAAAGTGAGATCACCATAGGTTTTTTCTGGAAAGTAAACACGTTCCGTTCCGGCTTTTACAGATAGATTAGAGTGATGTTCTTTTAATACATCATAGGCTACTTGAGTGATATTATCTGTATATTGTTCTAAAAGGGCTAATGCTTCTTCTGCACTAGAAGCACGTGCCAAAGGTTGTTCCATATATTCTAAAACGGCAGTTTTTACTAATAATTTTAGTTCCTGATCTTCTTTTGAGTCACTTTCTGCCAATACATGAAAACGGACAACATGGGAAGCAAGTTCCTGTTGTGCGGCAGCAGAAACAGAATTTTTTCTTTGCTGAGTAAAAACAATACTTAAAAACCCGATTAATAAAGCAAACAGAAGAAAAGCAATGTTATTTTGTACAAATAAAAAATAATTATTTTTTTTACGTCCCATAGAAACCTCCTTATTATAAATATTAGATTATAAATTCAGCAATAGCAGCTTATGATGCAATTACTTTGAAACCTTCTAAAATATAAATATTGAAAAAAAATATCTTAATTACATCGTTACATATTAAATTTTGAATATCACAATACATTTCGAAATCAAAAAAACGCTTATTTCTACGAAAAAATAGTTTATGTAGGAATAAACAGCCGAAAACTGAAGGGAGTTCTGTGCAGAGTCATCATTTCCCATTGGCACTTAGGCATGGTCTTGCTGTGTTTTTGTGCCTTATGTGTCCGCTGTGAAAATAGGAAATGCTAAGCGCAAGCAGGCTCGGAATAGAGTTTCTTTCAGCTTTCGGCGTCCTTCTCCCTATAACAACACTTTTTATACTATAAAATTTATTAAGGCTGATATTACTTTGTTATGGTAATCCTTCCCATTTTAGAAAATAATTATACAGGGGTTGAACTATTTTCTTATTCAGGGTAAAATAAAAAGGGATACTTTATTTTTTAATTAAGAAAAAGCGGAAAATAGGTATTGTTTTTTGGGGGAATGAATATAGTATAAATGGGGTTTTGCTATTTATGCAGAGAATATGTTAAAGAGAGATGAAAAAGAAAAAAGAATTAAGAAAGGATGTAACTGAAAAAGTAGGGAACAGTTGCAAAAGGATAAGAACGATGAAGAAAACAGTTGGAGTGTTATTTGGCGGACAGTCTTCCGAACATGAGATATCCTGCATTTCAGCAGTAACCGTTATTTCAAATATAGATAAAGAGGAATATGATGTCATTCTGATTGGAATTACGAAAGAGGGCAAATGGATTCTTGCTAATTCTATAGCGGAGATTGAAAGTGGAGCATGGAAAACAGGAAAGATTCAGGCGGTTCTTTCTCCGGATGCTACAGAGAAATGTCTGCTTTTGATTGAGGGAAGTCGGGTAACAAAAAGAAAGCTGGATGTAGTATTTCCGACTTTGCATGGTTTGTATGGAGAAGATGGAACTGTGCAGGGGCTTTTGGAACTGGCTCAGATTCCTTATGTAGGATGTGGGGTATTGGCTTCTAGTCTTGCGATGGATAAGTTGTATACAAAGAAGATTGTGGATACGCTTGGGATTCGTCAGGCAGCTTATGTGCCAGTGATGAAAAAGGATTTGATGAAAATGGAGGAAACAATTCGAAAAATTGAGGAAAAGTTGTCCTATCCTGTTTTTATTAAACCATCTAATGCAGGTTCTTCAAGGGGAGTGTCAAAGGCGGAAAATAGGGAGGAATTGATCGATGGGCTGATGCTGGCGGCAGAACATGATCGGAAGATACTTGTGGAAGAGAGAATTGTCGGAAGAGAATTGGAGTGTGCCGTATTGGGTGGGGCAGACAGCCGTGCGTCCGGTGTGGGAGAGGTGCTTGCTGCTGCCGAGTTTTATGATTATGAGGCAAAGTATCACAGTAATGAATCGAAAACAGTGATTTCACCTAAGATGCCAAGAGAAAAAGAGGAAGAGATACGAAAAGATGCGGTAGCTATTTTTCGGGAGTTAGACGGATATGGACTGGCAAGAGTGGACTTTTTCTTGACGGAGGATACCAATGAAGTAGTGTTTAATGAGATTAATACACTTCCGGGATTTACTAGTATCAGTATGTATCCTATGCTTTGGGAGGCAAGGGGAATTAGTAAACGGGTATTGATAGAGAAACTTTTGCAGAGTGCGTTAGTAAGATTTGCTTAAAAAACTTACATAGAAAGTGAGAGAGCAAGACTGGAAGGTTTATGCAGAAAAGGGAGGAAAACAGATGGAGCTGCAAAATGCACCAATCGGTGTATTTGATTCTGGATTTGGCGGTCTTACGGTTGCCAGAGAGATTATGCGTCAGATACCAAATGAAACGATTGTGTACTTTGGTGATACAGCCCGTGTGCCCTATGGAACAAAGTCACAAACAACTATTTTAAAGTATTCGAAACAGATTGTTCGTTTTTTGCGGACAAAGGAGGTAAAGGCGATTGTTGTGGCATGTAATACGGCAAGTGCGCTTGCGTTAGAGGAGATTCGCCGGGAATTGGAAATTCCGATTCTTGGTGTGATTAAACCGGGAGCGAAGATTGCTGCAAATACCACAAAGAACGGGAAAATCGGAATTATTGCAACAGAGGCAACGATTCAGAGCAGAGTTTATACGCATTTTATTCAGGATTTAAATCCAGAGCTTACTGTAATAGGGAAAGCTTGTCCGCTTTTTGTACCGATTGTGGAAGAGGGAACTTTTTTAAATGATCCGATTTTGGATGCGATTGCAAATCGTTATTTAGAGGAGCTGAAACAGCATAAGATTGATACGTTGATTCTAGGGTGTACGCATTATCCGCTGCTTCGCAGTACACTTAGCAGATTGATGGGGGAGGATGTAACGTTAGTAAATCCGGCGTATGAAACAGCTAGAGAGCTGCAGCGGCTTTTGCGGAAAGAGGGTTTAGAGAATACACAGGGGCAGGAGATAGAACGAATTCATACGTTTTATGTAAGTGATGTGCCGGATCGGTTTAAACAGTTTGCAGCGTCTATTTTGCCCTGTTCGGCAGAACGGACAGCACAAATTAATATTGAGGAATATTAGAGGGAAAATTATGACAAAAGAGGTATTGGTATCGATTTCAGGACTGCAGTTTGCAGTGAACTCAGATGAAGTGATAGAGGTGATTACAGGTGGGCAGTATTTTAGCCGGGGTGGGAAACAGTATGTCCTCTATGATGAAATGATGGAAGAGTATGAAGGTATTTCAAAGAATACAATTAAATTTACAGACGGGATTGTGGATATTACAAAAAAAGGGCTGACTAATGTACACATGATCTTTGAAGAAAAGAAAAAAAATATGACCTATTATAATACTCCTTTTGGAAATTTGATGATTGGGCTGTATACCAATCGGATACAGATTGAGGAAAAAGAAGAGGATATTCGGATTGTAGTGGATTATGCATTGGATATTAATTATGAGTTTATTTCCGACTGTGTGATTACGATTGTGGTAAAAGCAAAGCAAAATGCAGAGCTTGCATTGTCGGAGAGGAATTGATAAAATTTGATAATAAGAAATTTAGTAATAAGAAATTTAGTAATAAGAAAAAACAGGCTGAGGATTGTTTCTCAGTCTGTTTTTTGGTTTTATTTTCCTTTTTTATCTTTTTTGCTGCTGTTTTTTTTATTTGTTGTATCAGCAGCAGCGGCTTCAGCGGTTTTTTTTCGGAAGCGATCTAGAAATTTTTTCTTTTTCTTTGGTTCTGGGATAGGACCACGGATTCGCTTTGCACTGGTAATATAGATTCCGCTTACGGTTGCTTTTACTTCCTGCTTTGGAAGAATTTGGGCAAATACCTGTTCATCGCAAATTAATGACATAATACGAGGACCAGCTTTTACTTTTGCGATTGGAAGTTTAAAGCGCCGCATATACTTGGGGATGGAATCTACTACGATTTTTGGCAGATTTGCTTCAGCGGGTTTGAGTCTTGCCTTGTCGATAATGTAGAGTGACAGATTTTGTGCCACTGCATCCATAGTTGCTTGTTGTTCTGCCTGTTTTTTTTGCATTTTTCTTCCAAGAAAATATAGTACAACAAAAACGACAACAAGGATTAATAAAATAACAAGGAGAACTTTTAGTATCGGATTCATAATAACCTCCATAACTCTATGTAGCTAAATTCACAGTTTAAGCAGCGAATGGGCTGTTGATAAGAACTGTTCGCTTCTATTGTAACATGAAATGTAAGAATTGCAAACTTATTTTTTTAAAGATGAAATTAGGTTTTTGAAAGTTGATATATTATGATGGGGGGACGCCAGATGCGGAAACCACAGGCAGCCTGCTGTTCCGCTCTCCAAAAAGTAAGAAGTTCTAAGACTTCTGCATTATGGTGTATCCAACCGGACAGACCGGGGCGCAATTCACCCGTACGGCAGCCAAAACAGAATGAGCATACCAAAGGATGCGATCCCCGCAACAAAATGGCTTCCCTTTCATACGGGCTAAACACGCCCCTTTTTTTGCACACCCTGCATGGAAGCAGGATATGCAAAAAATCTTAGGTTTTCGAGCAGAAGTCAAGAACTTCTAACTTTTTTCCGAAGTCACTGCAGGCTGCCTGTGGTTTCCGCATCTGGCTGCTTCTTGACTTTGAAATAAAAAAGAAACAGTCAAATTTTTTACGGCAGTATCCTATGTCTAAAAGATTAATTAAAGTTTTAAAGTGTGATATACTATAAGATGAAATGTGTGGGGGGTGAGTAAAATGAGGAAAGAAAAGGAGGACTTGTTATGGAGGAAATATGGGAAAAATTGTGTATTTTTATGGCATTTTTATCAGAACATCTGCTGCTTGTGGATTGTATTTTTGCAATTATTATTGTGTTTTTTGAGCGAAAAGATCCACGTGCTGTTTGGGGGTGGCTGCTTTTACTGTATTTTATTCCGGTGATAGGGTTTGTATTTTATCTTTTGATTGGAATGAATATGCGGAAATTGAAAATGTTTAAGACAAAAGAGATTGAGGATGCATTAAATTCTCATATTCAAAAGCAGGAAGAAAATATTTTTCGAAATCAATTTCATATTTCGGATGAGAAATTAAAAGATTATCAGGATTTGGTGCTGTATAACCTAGAGGCGTCGCAGGCAGTTTATACGGAAGAAAATGAGGTAGAAATTTATACAGATGGAAATGCAAAGTTTGATGCACTAATTCAAGCGATTGATCAGGCAAAGAATTATATTTTAATTCAATATTATATTATTAAAAATGATATTTTATTTGAACGGTTAGTAAAACATTTAAAACAAAAAGTTAAGGAAGGAGTTTCTGTTCGGATTTTAGTGGATGGAATGGGGGGACGTTTTGTTCGAAAGTCTTATTGGAAGCGGCTTCGGGCAGCGGGGATTGAAGTAGTGGAATTTTTTCCTGCTTTGTTTGGAAGGCTGCAGCTTCGGATGAATTACCGCAATCATCGAAAAATTGTTGTAGTGGACGGAAAGGTGGGATTTGTAGGTGGATTTAATGTTGGAAAGGAATATATCGGATTAGATCCAAAGTTTGGATATTGGCGGGATACTCATCTTCGGATTATCGGAGAGGCCGTAATCGGGTTAAAACTTCGATTTGTTATGGATTGGGATTATGCAGCACGGCAGAATCTTTTTTCGGATGAAAAACTTTGGAGAGAAGAGAAAGAAAAAGAAGAGGAAAAAGGGGATGGAGATAAAGATAAAAAAAAGATTGGTATTCAGATTATTTCAAGCGGACCAGATTCGCATTACCCGCAGATTCATAATACTTATGTTCGGATGATTGCTAAGGCAAAAAAGAGTGTTTATATTCAAACGCCTTATTTTATACCAGATGAGTCAATGGTAGATGCTTTGGTGATTGCGGCGATGTCTGGAATTGATGTGCGGATTATGATTCCTTGTAAACCAGATCATCCATTTGTTTATTGGGCAACTTATTCTTATATTGGGGATATGCTGGCTGCCGGGGTAAAGTGTTATACCTATGAAAATGGGTTTTTACATGCAAAGGGTATGATTGTGGATGGAATGATGTCTTGTTATGGAACGGCAAATATGGACAGTCGGAGTTTCTTTTTGAATTTTGAAGTAAATGCAGTGATCTATAGTTCTAGAATTGGACAAAAACTGACCGATATTTTTTTAAATGATCTGCACAAGTCTACGGAAATTACAAAGTATGATTATAGCCGCCGAGGAGTGGTGGTACGGTTTAAGGAACAGGTTTCTAGACTGCTTGGACCAGTATTGTAATAAAAAGTGTGATTTGCTTCGGCTTTCGGCGTCCTCTCCGAGAAAACGACCCTTGGTTATGGGAAGGAATATGGTTAAAATTTGTCAGTTTTTTGCAATAAGACTAGCAGTCGGATGACTGGAGATTTTGCAGGAGATGAATAAGGCAGCGGGGGGTCATTGTGGTAAAGGTTTTAAATTCTCGCTGAAAGTGAGCCTGATCGGAATAGGATAGGTGGTCGATAAATTCGGAGTTATTTTTTTGCGGAGTTTTTAAAAGTTTTTGAAGGGAGCTTTGAAAGCGCAGGATACGGCTTAGTGTTTTGGGGGAATAGTTCATATGGGCATGAAACAGGCGGCGTATCTGGCGTTCGGAGTAGGACAGGTTTTTGGATAACTCTTGAGAGTGAAAAGAACCGCAGGATGCAGCAATGACATCTATGGTTTGTTCAACTGGATAGGGTGGGAGAATAAGATGCAGATTGGGAGTTAGAGAGGAGAGAAGGTGGGAGATTTGGTCAGAAAAGGAGGGATAGGCAGAGAGAGTTTGAAACAGGCTGGGTGTGGTTTTTAGAGTATTGGATGGGAGGATGCCGGGAAAGAAGGTGATGCCAAAATAGGATTGATTTTTTTCAAAAGTGAGTTCTTTTGGAGAGGGAATAGAAGGGATATCTAGTAAGTAATTTTTGGTTTGATTGCAGATAAGTGTATGACAGGCATTTGGAAGCCATAGGCATGGGACGGATTTGCCTTGGAAGGTGAAAAAGGTAAGGGGGATAGGAGAGGATTCTTGGTGGATTTGGAAAGAGGAGGTTGTATAGGGGAGCAGGGGCTGGGGCATATTGTTTTGTAAAAAAGTTTGATACATAGTGGATTCCTTTCTTTTGCTTTTTTGTTTTCTTTTGATTTTGTTGGTCTTTATAATTTTTTATACTGTTAGTATAATAGATATGTCCGTTTTTTTCAATCTTTTTTAAAAATTTGGAGTTAAAATCACCACCGAACTAAAATATTACAAGCAAAATAAATCTGACACAATGGCGTGTTGCTTCGGCGACACGTCTTTTTTTTCGCAGTTTAGGAAAGGGTTTGGATTTATTTTAAGCGAGGGAGGAGATTATTATGTTTTCAGCAGTCAACACGATTTGGGTATTACTTGGAGCGGCGATGGTATTTTTTATGCAGGCTGGTTTTGCTATGGTGGAAACCGGATTTACCAGAGCGAAAAATGCAGGAAATATTATTATGAAAAATTTAATGGATTTTTGTATCGGAACACCGATTTTTTGGATTGTGGGTTTTGGTATTATGTTTGGGGCAGGAAATGGTGTGTTTGGGTGGTTGGATTTTTTTACTAGAAAAGAGTATTCTTATATTCTTCCGAATGGTGTGCCTTTTTTTGCATTTTTGATTTTTCAGACGGTATTTTGTGCAACTGCAGCAACGATTGTATCGGGTGCAATGGCAGAGCGGACAAAGTTTGTTTCTTATTGTATTTATAGTGCGGTGATTTCTTTATTTGTTTATCCGATTTCCGGGCATTGGATTTGGGGCGGCGGCTGGCTTAGTCAGTTGGGATTTCATGATTTTGCCGGATCAACGGCAGTACATATGGTCGGCGGAGTGGCAGCAGTTATCGGAGCAAAGATTCTTGGACCTCGTATCGGAAAATATACAAAAGAGGGCAAGTCAAGAGCGATTCCGGGACATAGTTTGACTTTGGGGGCACTTGGAGTATTTATTCTTTGGTTTTGCTGGTTTGGATTTAATGGATGTTCTACTGTAGCGATGGATTCGGATGAGGCGATTGTATCGGCATCCAGTATTTTTGTAACGACCAATATGGCAGCGGCAGTGGCAACTTGTACAACAATGTTATTTACATGGGTTCGCTATAAAAAACCGGATGTTTCGATGACATTAAATGGATCGCTGGCAGGGCTGGTTGCAATTACTGCCGGATGTGATCTGGTTTCTCCGGTCGGAGCGGCGATAATAGGAATTGTGGCAGGAATTGCAGTAGTAGTGGTAATTGAATTTGTCGATAAAGTGTTAAAGATCGATGATCCGGTTGGAGCAATCGGAGTACATGGATGCTGTGGGGCGTTGGGTACGATTTTGACCGGGATGTTTGCTGTGGATGGCGGACTGTTTTATGGCGGCGGGGTTCATATGCTGGCGGTTCAGTGTCTGGGAGTGATCAGTGTGATCCTTTGGGTAGTGGTAACAATGACGATTGTTTTTTGTTTGATTGATAAAACGATTGGTTTGAGAGTGACGGAGCGGGAGGAGGTAGAAGGGCTTGACAGTACAGAGCATGGATTAGTGAGTGCTTACGCAGATTTTATGACACCTGTTATGACGGGAGCGGCTGAGGTGATGGGGACGGCTTCTGTGGATGAGGCAGTGCCTGTTCAGGTAAAGACAAGTGATACTTATACGGCTTCAGATGTGAAATTGACAAAGATTGAGATTTTAACAAAGCAGGCGAAATTTGAAGCACTGAAAAATGCTTTGAATCAGATAGGAGTAACTGGTATGACGGTTACACAGGTATTGGGATGCGGGGTACAGAAGGGGGCTTCTGAGTTTTATCGTGGGATTCCGATTGATATACAGCTTTTGCCTAAGATTCAGGTGGAAATTGTAGTGGCGAAAGTACCTGTGATAGATGTGATTAACGCAGCTAAGAAAGTTTTATATACTGGACATATTGGGGATGGGAAGATATTTGTATATCATGTGGAAAATGCGATTAAGGTTCGTACCGGAGAGGAAGGGTATGACGCTATGCAGGGGGCAGACGAATAAATTGCCTAGAGGACGCCGGAATGGAATAAAAGGATGCTGGGAACGGACGCCGGAATGAAACAAAAGGTCTATTCCGGGTCCGCTTTCGCTTAGCATTTCCTCGTAGCGGGCACATAAGGTGCTAAAATACAGCACCTAAGTGCCGACGGGAAATGATGACCCTGCATAGATCTTTTGTTCCATTCCGGCTGAGTACTCCAGAATGAAAAATGGTGATAGATAGTAGAATATTTGATTGTTTTAGATTTGTTTGTTTTCTTCTTTTATTTTTTGTTTCTTTCGGCTTCTAGTAGGGCACGGACTTTCATGGATAAGCCGAATAGGTTGATGAATCCTTCTGCATCGTGGTGATCGTATAGTTCGCCTGTGGTGAAACTTGCTAGGGATTCGCTGTATAGGCTGTATGGAGAAGTAGTGCCTGCTTTAATGATGTTTCCTTTGTAAAGTTTGAATTTTACTTCTCCTGTGACATATTGCTGTGTGGATTCAATAAATGCCTGCAGGGCTTCACGAAGAGGAGTAAACCATTTTCCTTCGTATACTAAGTCTGCAAATTTTACAGCTACTAATTTCTTATAATCTAGTGTATCACGATCTAAGATTAATTCTTCTAATTGTGTGTGAGCTTCCATTAAAATAGTTCCGCCGGGGGTTTCATAAACTCCTCTGGATTTCATTCCGACAACACGGTTTTCTACAATGTCGATAATACCTATTCCATGTTTTCCACCTAGTTCGTTTAATTTGCGGATAATATCGCTGGCTTTCATTTTTTCTCCATTTACACTGGTAGGTACGCCTTTTTCAAAGGTCATTGTGATATATTCGCCTTCATCCGGGGCTTTTTCCGGTGTGACGCCAAGAACTAACAGATGTTCATAGTTTGGCTCATTGGCAGGATCTTCTAATTCTAAGCCTTCATGGCTGATATGCCATAAGTTGCGGTCACGGCTGTAGCTGTTGTCAGCAGAGAAAGGCAGATCGATGCCATGCTGTTTACAGTATTCGATTTCATCTTCTCTTGATTCCATCTTCCATGTATCGTTGCATCTCCATGGAGCGATAATTTTTAAATCTGGAGCCAGGGCTTTGATTGTCAGTTCGAAACGGACTTGATCGTTTCCTTTGCCGGTTGCACCATGGCAGATTGCTACAGCACCTTCCTTTCTTGCGATTTCTACCAGTCTTTTTGCAATAACAGGTCTTGCAAAAGAAGTACCAAGTAAATATTTATTTTCATATACCGCATTGGCTTGTACAGTTGGGATTACATAGTCGTCTACAAATTCGTCTACCAAATCTTCTATATATAATTTGGATGCACCGGAGGATTTGGCACGTTCTTCCAAACCATCCAATTCATTGCCTTGTCCAACGTCTGCACAGACACAGATTACATCATAGTCATAATTTTCCTTTAACCATGGAATAATTGCTGTTGTGTCAAGACCGCCGGAATACGCTAAAATTACTTTATCTTTCATTTTCTTTCAACCTCCTGTAAGTTAATAGTCAATTATAAATGTATTACTTTTATCTTTGTTTGTCAATGTATATCTGAATTACTTTTTATTTCTTTGCGGGAGGACGCTGAAAGCGGAAGGAAGGTCTATTTCGGGTCTGCTTTCGCTTAGCATTTTCTCGTAGCGGACACATAAGACGCTAAAATACAGCGTCTAAGTGCCGACGGAAAATGATGACCCTGCATAGACTTTCCTTCCGCTTTCAGCTGTGTACTCCAGACTGAAAAGATAGTAAAATATTTGCTGTAGTATGAAGTGCCGATGGAAAATGATAATTTTGTATAGGCTCTCTTTGCGATTTTGGTGTTCTTTTTTGGGAAAATAAAACTTTTTGTAAGGAAATTAGGCTTGTTTGTGTTAGTAAAATTTGGATGCTATTCTTTTTTTATTTTTATTCTTTTTTTGTTTCGGGGTTAAGAAACAGCCAGATTCGAAAACGGTAGGCAGCCTGCAGTGACTTTGGAAAAAAGTTAGAAGTTCTTGGACTTCTGCTCGAAAACCTAAGATTTTTTTCACATCCTGCTTTCATGCAGGGTGTGAAAAAAAAGGGGCGTGTTTAGCCCGTATGATAAGAAAGAGGTTGTCTTATGGTTGGTAAAATCCTTCCTTACACCAGTCACGTTTTGGTTTGCAGTACGGGCGAATTGCGCCCCGGTCTGTACGGTTGGATGAGTGAAAATGCAGAAGTCTTAGAACTTCTTGCTTTTTGGAAGCTGGAACAGCAGGCTGCTTACTGTTTTCGAATCTGGCGTCCTCTTCACGATCAAATTTCAAAAGACTTATTGAAGCAGATTATAAAAAAGTTCTTGCATAATATTCATAAAAAATGTATAATTATAAAATGTCAAAAAAGGAAAAGACTTTACTTATATAAAAAAAAGATTATAATAAGAAGGGATTTTTGTAAAAGTATGATTTGAGAAAAGAGGAGGAAGGGAAATTATGATAAAGGTAGGGATTATCGGTTCTACGGGATATGCAGGAAATGAATTGGTGCGGCTTTTGCTGCAGCATAAAGAAGCGGAAATCGTTTGGTATGGTTCACGCAGTTATATTGATAAAAAGTATGCACAGGTGTATGCCAATATGTTTCAACTGGTAGAGGATATTTGTTTGGATGAAGATATGGAGGAATTGGCAGAAAAGGCGGATGTGATTTTTACAGCAACGCCGCAGGGGTTGTGCGCTTCTCTGGTGAATGAGGATATTTTGTCTAAGACAAAGATAATTGATCTGAGTGCAGATTTTCGAATAAAGGATAAGGCGGTCTATGAAAAGTGGTATGGATTGGAGCATAAAAGCCCGCAGTTTTTAGAGGAAGCGGTATATGGTTTGTGTGAGATTAACCGGGAAGAGATTAAAAAGGCACGGTTGGTAGCAAATCCGGGCTGTTATCCGACTTGTTCTTTTTTGTCGATTTATCCGCTTGTAAAGGAAGGGGTTATTGATCCGAATACGATTATTATTGATGCAAAGTCGGGTACTTCCGGTGCGGGGCGAGGAGCGAAGGTAAATAATCTGTTTTGTGAGGTCAACGAAAATATAAAGGCATATGGTGTGACGACGCATCGTCATACGCCGGAGATAGAGGAACAGCTTTCCTATCAGGCAAGAATGCCGGTAATTATTAATTTTACACCTCATTTAGTGCCTATGAATCGGGGAATTTTGGTAACGGCTTATGCTGATTTGCTTAAGGAAGTTGGGGAAGAGGAAGTAAGAGAGATTTATAATCGTTATTATCAAAAAGAAACATTTGTTCGAGTATTGGAAGAGGGAGTATGTCCTGAAACTCGTTGGGTAGAGGGCAGCAATTATGTGGATGTAAATTTTAAAATTGATCTTAGAACGAATCATATTATTATGATGGGGGCGATGGACAATTTGGTAAAGGGAGCTGCCGGGCAGGCTGTTCAAAATATGAATTTAATGTTTGGATTAGATGAAAAAGAGGGATTGATGCAAGTACCTATGTTTCCATAGAAGAAAGTTTTTTGAATAAAAGAAAGTTTTTTAGTATACAAGAAAGAGAGAGAAAGAATAATGGATCGGAATGATATGGATATTTTGCTGCAGAAAACGGAAGTTTTAATTGAGGCACTGCCGTATATTCAGCGTTTTAATAGGAAAATTATTGTAGTGAAGTATGGCGGAAGTGCTATGGTAGATGAGGAATTAAAGAAAAATGTAATTAAGGATGTAACTTTGCTGAAACTGGTAGGGTTTAAGCCGATTATTGTACATGGGGGTGGAAAAGAAATCAGCAAATGGGTAAATAAAGTTGGGATGACACCTAGATTTGTAAATGGTTTGCGGGTGACGGATGAAGCAACCATGGAAATAGCAGAAATGGTGCTGAATAAGGTAAATAAGGAATTGGTTCAGGATGTACAGGAACTTGGAATTAAAGCGGTTGGAATCAGTGGAAAGGATGGGGGATTATTAAGGGTAGAGAAAAAGTATTCCAATGGAGAGGATATTGGTTATGTGGGAGAAATAACGGAAGTGACGCCTAAGATTATTTATGATTTATTGGAAAAGGATTTTCTGCCGATTGTATGTCCGATTGGTATGGATCGTACATTCCATAGTTATAATATCAATGCAGATGACGCCGCCTGTGCGATTGCACGAGCAGTAAAGGCAGAAAAACTGGCATTTTTAACGGATATTGAAGGAGTGATGAAAGATCCTTCTGATAAAAACAGTTTGATTTCCGAATTGGGAATTGATGAGGCAAAGGAATTGATTGATGGCGGAACAATAGGGGGCGGGATGCTGCCAAAGCTGAATAATTGTATTGATGCGATTGAAAACGGGGTTTCTCGGGTACATATTTTAGATGGAAGGATTCCACATTGTCTGCTTTTGGAAATATTTACGAATAAGGGAATTGGAACGGCTATTTTGGGAAAGTCTGAACCGAGATATTATCAGGGGAATTAGTTTGCAGAGAGAAAAAATAATAGAGTGTAGACGGGAGGAAAGAAACGTGGAGCAGCAGGAGTATATTCATATAGCAGAGGAAAATTTAATTCATACTTATAATCGATATCCGGTTGTATTTGAAAAGGGAGATGGAGTTTATTTATATGATATAAATGGGAAAAAATATTTGGATTTTGGAGCAGGGATAGCAGTGTTTGCTTTGGGATACAATAATAAAGAATATAACGATGCCATAAAAGCACAAGTGGATCGTTTAATTCATACTTCCAATTTATTTTATCATGCACCTTTGGCAGAAGCAGCGAAGAAGGTAGTAAAGGCTTCTTGTATGGATCGGGTATTTTTTACAAACAGCGGAACGGAAGCGATTGAGGGAGCAATTAAATTAGCCAGAAAGTATGCATATTTAAAAGATAATCGAACCGATCATGAGATTATTGCGATGCATCATTCTTTTCATGGCAGAAGCCTTGGTGCGCTTTCGGTTACAGGAAATGTAAAGTATCAGGAGGCATTTCGTCCATTGATTGGCGGGGTGAAGTTTGCAGAATTTAATTGTTTGGAAAGTGTATTGGAACAGATAACTGATCGGACATGTGCGATTATTTTAGAGCCTGTACAGGGAGAAGGCGGGATTTATCCAGCAACTGCAGAGTTTTTAGAAGGGCTTCAAAGCATTTGCAGAGAAAAAGATATTTTATTGATTTTTGATGAGATTCAATGCGGAATGGGGCGGACAGGATCGATGTTTGCTTGGCAGCAGTATGGGGTAAAGCCTGATATTGTGACAATGGCAAAGGCATTGGGATGCGGGATTCCGGTTGGTGCATTTGCAGCAGAAGAGCGGGTGGCAAAGGCATTTGTTCCGGGGGATCATGGGACAACTTATGGAGGAAATCCATTGGCTTGTGCGGCTGTTTCAAAGGTATTTGATTTATTTGAAAAGCTTGATTTGGTAGAACATGTAAAAGAAGTCAGTGCTTATCTGGAGGCAGGATTGGATACGCTTGTGGAAAAATATGATATAGTAAAGGAAAGACGTGGAAAAGGGCTGATGCAGGGATTGGAATTGACAATTCCGGTCGGAGAAGTTATACTAAGAGCGTTGGATTTGGGATTGGTTTTAATATCAGCCGGATCGCAGACGATTCGTTTCGTTCCGCCTTTAATTATTACAAAAGAACAGATTGATGAAATGCTGGAAAAATTGCAGAAGGCAATTCAATGATAATACGAAAGGGAAATCAGGAGCAGCGAAAGCTGTAAATGTTTTCCTTTTTTATCCTTTTTCAGTAGGAAGCTTCTATGTTTTAGATTTTGACTGGGGGACGCTGAACTTGGAAGGAAGGTCTATTTCGGGCTCGCTTGTGCTTAGCATTTCCTAATTTCCTATTTTTATAGCAGACACATAAGGTGTTAAAATACAGCAAGACAGCACCTAAGTGCCGACGGGAAATGATGACCCTGCATAGATCTTTCTTCCAAGTTCAGCTAGTTTAACCAGCCATAGAGTTGTGTTGTTGTAAAAACTTCTGTGTGCATATTATTATTGTAAATATTTGAAGTTGATTTTTAAAAGATGGTGGATAACAGCGAATAGAATTGAAGCAATATGTAAAAAATAAGGGGGAACAAGGGAAGAAGCGTTAAGGAAAGAAGAAACAAGAGAGGATTATTTTGGAGAGGAATGAGAAAGCCATGCGAAAGGTACAAAAGTTGGAAAGCAGGAAAAAATGGGTGAAAGGGATAGTACTTTTTTTGACTGTTGCAATACTTGGAGGATGCGGACAGAAACAGGAGGAAGCGCCGGAAAGCAGTTTTGAGGAAAATTCTTCAGTAGAAGAGCTTACGGTATGGTATACCGATTCGGATATTGCGCCTTATATGAATCAGGCAGCAAAAGCCTATCAGGAGCAGACTGGAATTCGGGTAAATGTAGAGGAGCAGTCTTCGATTGACTATTTAGAATCCATTAATCAGACCAATATTTCGGAAGATACAGCAGGGGTAGATCTCTATATTTTAAACAGTGATTTATTGGAAAAGGCATATTTGGCAGGACTTACCACGGAAATTGATTCGGAGTATATGGAAACGGTATCTTATCCAGAAGCAGCAGTAGCGGCTTCTGTTTGGCAGGGAAAGAATTTAGGATATCCGTTTTATTATGAAACGTCTTTTTTTCTCTATAATAAAAATTTTATAGAAACCTGTCCTGCAGATTTTCAGGAAATTCTTGATTTTTCTGTGCAGTATGGAGCAGATGGAATAGTTTTTGAAGGAATTGAAACAATATTAAAATGGGATGTACAGAATCTTTATTATAATTATGGTTTTGCAGGGGCTTATTTAAATTTTGGCGGTGCTTATGGAGATGATGCTTCTGTTTTGGATCTGGTAAATGAATCGGCAGTGGAGGCATTGACTTTCTATAAGCGTTTAAATCAGAGTTTATATTTTGATGCAGCAGAAAGTGAGTATGATACTGTGCTGGAAGAGTTTTTAAATGGCAAGATTTTATATACGATTGCCGGAACACAGAGTCTTTCTAGATTAGAAGAGGCAGCAGCAAATGGGATGCAGTATGGGATAGCACCGCTTTTGGATATGAATGACAATTTAGAGTCGAAAGCAATGGCAATCAATTATCTTGTGCAGATCAATCCTTATGGGGCAGGCGGAAAGGCAGCAGAGGATTTTGCTGTATTTTTAACAGATGGTTATATTGAAAATTTTTATACGCTGACAGGAAAGATGAGCTGCAAACCAATGGGAAATTATGAAAATTCGGAATTGGTTTCTGTTGAGAGGGCATATGCGGATTCGGTACAGCTTCCAAAATTGTTAAATGCAAGTAGTTATTGGATGGAATTGGAACTGGCTTTTCGTGCGATTTGGAATTCACAGATTGAACATCAGGCAGGAGAGGGAACAGAGGAAGAAGACAGAGAAAATCAGGAAAAGATGGAGGAAGAGATTCGGACGATTGTAATAGAGCAGATGGAAAAGGTACAACAGCAGATAGAAATGCAGATGCAGGATGGGTTGACAAAAAAATAAAAATCATTTATTATAAAGTAGTAATGATTCTTATTTTTATGCAGATGCCGATGAAGAGGAAATATGCCGCTAAAGTGGTATATCGGCGTGCAGCGAGTAGGGGAAGTAATCTTTTCTACTCGATTGTTTTAGCTGTTAGAAAAAAGAGCAGGAAAGGAGAATTTTGGTTGAAACAGATAAAATACAGCCGACAGAGAGAAGCAATTAAGATTTTTTTGGCAGGTTGTATCGATCATCCTACTGCAGATATGATTTATATGGCAATTCGTGAAGAATACCCCAATATTAGTTTGGGAACGGTCTATCGGAATCTTTCTTTTTTAGTAGACAGAGGAGAGATCCTAAAACTTTCATTGGAAGGAAAAGCAGATCGCTTTGATGGAAATATCAATCCGCATTATCATTTCTGCTGTAAAAGCTGCGGGGCAGTTTCTGATTTAGAGATGCCGGAGCAGATGGAGATCAATCGGCTTGCAGAACGATATTTCGACGGAAAGATAGAAGGGCATCAGTTGATTTTTTATGGACAGTGTTCGGACTGCTTGAAGGAGAAAATGCAAATTGAGAAAAATTATAAATTAGGTATTGACAAATAGAAAACTTGATGTTATAGTAAAACAGTAATAATTACTAATATTGATTTAAAAAATTTATATAAAATATGAATAAGAAAAGGAGAAAATTAATATGGCTAAATATGTATGTCAGGTATGTGGATATGTTTATGAAGGAGATACTGTACCGGAAAGTTGTCCGGTATGTAAAGCACCATCTTCTAAATTTACACTTCAGGCAGGAGAAAAAACCTGGGCAGCAGAGCATGTAGTAGGAGTAGCAAAGGGCGTAAGTGAAGATATCGTTGCTGATTTAAGAGCAAACTTTGAGGGAGAATGTAGTGAAGTAGGTATGTATCTGGCAATGGCAAGAGTAGCTTTTAGAGAGGGCTATCCAGAGATTGGTTTATATTATGAAAAAGCAGCTTATGAAGAGGCAGAACATGCTGCAAAATTTGCTGAATTATTAGGAGAAGTTGTAACCGACAGCACAAAGAAGAATCTGCAGATGAGAGTAGATGCTGAAAATGGCGCTACAGGAGGAAAGACAGATTTGGCAAAGAGAGCAAAGGCTGCAAATCTGGATGCAATTCATGACACTGTGCATGAAATGGCTCGTGACGAGGCAAGACACGGAAAAGCATTTGAAGGTCTTCTGAAGAGATATTTTGGTTAAAAAATATAGAGTATAGCACTTTTGGAGAATTTAGGGTATGTCGTTTTGGATGGCATACCCTTATTTTTTTAGGGAGGGGGATGCCGAAAGCCAAAGGAAGTGCTCTTCCTCTTCCAGCATCCCTTTTTGCAGAGGTTTTAGGATTTTGTATTTTGAATGAAAGGGGATATAATTTCTATATCATAAGGCTCTAAAACGGCTTGAATGGTTTTTCCGTCCATGGTCTGTACAGAAGTTTTTTGTAAATCGCCGCTGTTATTGATAATTACGATTATTTCAGCCGCCGGATAGTATGCACATTCTGTCATAGGATTAGAGCAGATATAGTATCTGACTGCTTCTTCCTGTTGTCCTGCATAGAGAATCGCCCGCATAAGAAGCCGGGTATTTTCGATTCCATATCGATATCCAGAGAGATAGATACTGCGTCCTTTTCCAAATTGGTGTTCGGTGAGGATTGGAGTTTTATTTTTTTCTGCCAGTACGTTGACATTTTTTCCAAGGACAAATATACCTTCACAGACAGGCAGATTGAGTTCCGAGTTTTCTGCTGTAATAAAATGGTTTGGCTGAACGGAATACTGATATTTTCCAAGGCATTTTTTAGTTCCGAGGTCTTTGTCTACTCCTAGAATCGGTGCTAATTGGAAAAATTGGCTGGAAAAATCGCAGGCGGAAGGTTCGTGAATTCCAAGAAATCCTCCTCCATTTGCAACAAATTCCGTAAGGATTTCAATGATTTGCTCATCTTTCCATGCATCGCCGCCGCTCCAAGCGCTGTTTAAGATTCCGGCATTAATGATTACTTTTATATCTTTAGAAATTCCGTTTGTTTTGATGTCTTCAAAACTTAGAAATTCTACTTCAAAAGGAAGCCCGGATAGAGATTCGAGTACGTTAATTAAGTCTACTTCCGGGTGTTCGTGAAGATGTCCAGAGCAGGTCCAAGAACGCAGAGCTCCCCATGCAGTTAGAATAGCAACTTTGCCGGGGATGACGTAAGGTGCGCCGGATTGATGAAAACTTTTTAGCAGGCGGAATTCATCGGTTACTTTTTCGATATAGTCGCAGAAGTCAGGAAATGGTTCTACTAGATGTAGATATCCTCCCAGACCGATTCGATCTACTGGTTTGCGCAGCAGGGCACGTCTGACATTCTGCCAAAATTTTTGTGCATCCAGTTTTGGATTTCCGCCGGGTGCAAAGGTAGGTTCGCCCGAAAGTCCTGTAGGGAACAGATAAGGATGAAGCCGCAGTTCTTTGGTTTTTACTCCGTTTGCGCCTGCACAGAGTCTGGCTTCAAAGCCGCTGAATACACATTTGATTAATCCGTCAAAACCAAATTCCGGGAAACGTTTTCCATAGGGTTCTACACCAATCCAGCTATCATCATAGAAGACATAGGCTTTTTTTCCATAGCGATGTACGAGATCAACGCATTTTTTGCCGAAAGAAACGACAAATTCATTGATAAAATCCATCCATTCCCGATATTTGGCTGAAGGGGCATTTTGGGTTTGGTTGTATTTTCCGTTGTTGATAAAGTCTTCGGAAGTGATTTTGTAGCCTTTTTGTTTTTCAAATTCACGCAGTGCAATCGGATTTACTGTAAAATCATAAGACCCCCAATCGCTGAAGATATCTCTGCAGTTTTTTTCATCACTCCAAAACCATGCAAAGTTGTAAAACATAGAAGTAAAGCGTACAACAGTAGTGGCAGGATGCTGGATACACCAGTTTTCCAGCCAGTCTAGGATATGTGCCTGTGTTTCCGGGTAGCGGGGTTCTACTGCCATAAGGTGTTCTTTATCGCCCCATTGGTTTGTGATGTGATTGTACATAGAGATTTCTTCCCAAAGACGAATGGCAAGAAAATTTACGGTGTATTGGTGGTATTTTTTAGCGTTTTTTATGGTAACAAGTTCGGTGGAAGCGTCAAAATCCCAATTAGATAAATCGACTTCTTTTTGTGTGGTACGGTCAAATACCTGCCAGAATTCTTTGGGATCGGTTTTTTTATCAATAGCAAATTGTTCTTTAAAATATCCATTTAACGGAGAAATCGTTACTTGATCTCCTTCTGCTATAACAGGGACACTCATTAAAAAATTTTGCTGCAGTTTATCTGTGTTTTGTTTTGCCCATGTATTATCTGAGCGAATCAGGCAGAGGGTGGAGTAAATACCGTAACCAGAATGGATGATTTCATCGGAAAGTTGTGTGCCGTCACTGTCACGAATGACATCTGCCCCCCATTTTTTTGCCATTTTTAAAGTTAAATCTTCATAACCGGATTCTCCGGGTAATGTAAAGCTATCTCTTGTGAATTCTTCCATAAAGAGTGTCCTCCATTTCTTTTTTGCTGTTATAAATAGAATTTTTTGTTCAATGCTTTTAGTTTAGCGAAATAATTACAAGAAAACAATGTTTTTTTTCATCACAAAATAAATATTCTAGAAAAATATGACATGGAAAGACGGCAGAGAATGTAAAAGTATACAGGATTAAAGCCAGCCTTTATATTCTACTATTGTGCCAAGTGTTCCCTGTTCGGATTTGCCTTCAGAGAATAAAATTTGTTTTCTCCATTCTCTTGGTGTAGCTTTCATGGCTTTAAAGAAACAGCGGTTAAAGCTGGAGATAGTATGAAAACCGACTTGTTCGGAAATATAGAGGATGGATTCCTGTGTTGTTTTTAGCAGAACGCAGGCTTTATTAATTCTGGTATGATTGACAAATTCTAAAGGAGAAGTTCCTATGGTTTGTAAAAAGATACGGCGAAAGTGTGTTTCACTTAAATGGCATAAGTCGGCAAGCTGTTCTATCGTAAATTGGTTCATATAGTTTTTTTCAATAAAATGAAGTGCCGGAGCAATAAGAAAGGTAGACTCATGGGAGTTTATTGCTTGGGTATTAGAAATAGAATTTAAGTTGTTTTGTATCCTTAATATTTCCAGTAAAAGAGAAAGAATTAAGGAACGTACAGAAAGTTCATAGTATATAGGTTGTTCTTTTAATTCTTCAAGCAGATATTGTATAAAAGAAGCTAATTTAGGCTGATCGCTGCTATGTATCAGATATTGAAAATTGGGGATTGCTGTCATAGAAAGATCCGACGGCAGGGGAGGCAATGACGTATTATCCCAAAATAGATTTTCAGTATCAATAAAAATATAACTCCATAGACTGGCACAGCCTTTGGAACTGTAAGTAGTATGGGGAAGGTTTTTGGGAATACAGGAGATATCTCCTGCATGAAATTCCATTGGTTTTCCTTCAAATTCCATAAAACCGTTTTCACTGTGACAGATACCAATTTCTAAGCAATCGTGGAAGTGCAGTCTGCCGCTTTTTTGATCGGAGATATGCCAGCGATCTCCTGTTAGAAGTAAGACTGGGAATTCTACAGGGAGGTGGTAGGGACGGTATTCAGTTATAGGGTGTTTTTGTTTTGACATAAATAAAGCCTCCCTGAATTAATGTATGGATTGGTGGGGTGATGATTTTAAGTAAATTATAACTGAAAAAATTTGTAATTTCAATTGAATTTTTATAATGGATTTATGTTAGAATGAGGGAGGTTTTGGTGGAGAGGACGCCAGATGCGGGAACGGTGAACCGTCTGCTGTTCCGCTCTCCAAAAAGCAAGAAGTTCTAAGACTTCTGTATTTTCATATATCCAACCGGACAGACCGGGGCGCAATTCGCCCGCAGTGCAGCCGAAATGGAGTCGGTATACGAAAGGTTCTATCAACCGTAGGATGTTATCTTCCCACTCACTATGCGGGCTAAACACCATAGACGAGAACTTAACGAAAAACCATATAAAATAGTGGATT
>CAJUGZ010000025.1 GCA_910585855.1 uncultured Lachnospiraceae bacterium
CAGGGTATGCAAAAAAAGGGGCGTGTTTAGCCCGGTGTATAGGGAAGAGGATGGTTTGTGATTGGTAAAATCCTTCCTTATACCAGTTTCGTTTTGGTCGTTATGAGGGCGAATTGCGCCCCGGTTCGTCCGGCTGCATATACGTAGATACAGAAGCCTTAGACTTTCTTACCATTCGGAGCGGAGCAGGCAGAGGGAAGGAGCAAACCGCCTCTGGCGTCCGGTGAAAGCAAATTTTTTCCGGTGGAAGTTTTATCTCTAAAAGCTTTATTGAAAGATAGAAAAATGAAGAGTTTACAAATTATAGTAATTGGCGTATAATTGATTACATATTTTATGAAAAAAAGGAGTGTATAATGTGAAAAAAAAATTATTTACTGCTTTGGCAGTAGGGAGTGCAGTATTTTTTTCTTCTTGTGGGACGCAAAATGTAGAAACGACGGCAGTGACAACGGTTTCGGAAACTACTAGTTTTGTACAGGCAACAGAGGAAACTACAACTTCAAGACAGACGGAAACTTCAGAGGAGTCAGAATTTGAGCAGACTTTGACGTATCTTTGCAAGGGGTATTTTAAGGAGGATTCCAGTGGAAGCAGTGTACCAGATCCAGATTATCTTCCTTTGCCGGATTTTAAGGAGATTCCGGCAAATTCTGTGTTTGATGTAATGTGGGGGACGGTAGAAGGATCTTATATGGCAGGAACTTCTTTTCTTATGAAGATGGAGGAGCAAAATGATCCTTTATTGATTACGGCAATTCATTATTTTGGAGATTCTATTTCGGGCTCGGATTTGCCGGGTTATATAAATGGCGGAGAACTTTATGATATTTTAAAGGATGGTTCTGAGCCGGATGGTATTGTTAGCGGTGTGATTCCGATTGCGGATGCAGTTGGGTTTGGGGCTGCTGAAACCGGAGAGAAGGATGTTGCAGCATTTACGGTTTCTGATACATCGGGGATGAATTCTTTTTCGCCTGCTTCTGGAACTTGTCAGCCGGGAGATATGATTTATTTGGCTACTTATTTGAGTGATGAAAATACATATTATTATGATGACTGCCTTTATCCTTGTGTTGTAATTTCGGATGATGGAACGAATTTGTATTATTTACTGCATGATATGTTTATTGCAACCGGTGCAAGTGGTGCACCTTTGTTAAATAAAGATGGAGAAGTGGTGGGAATTCATATTGCTTCTGCAAATTCGGTTCGATATGGACATTCGATTCAAAGTATTTGTGAGCAGTTAGAAACGGCATTGGAGGGACAATAGAGGGTCATTTTATTGTGACGGCGGAAAGGGATGGATTGATATGAAGAAGAGCAGGAAAGGGGTATCTGTAATTTATGGTACAGTTCAAGGAAAAGATGGTCCGACCAGTGTATTTTTGGCAGGAAAGAAAAAGAAAATAAAATGTTCGGAGCGAATAAAAAAGATTTATTATAGGCAGAAAAGGCGAAGAATTGAAAAGAAAATTAAGGCAGATCCGCATACATTGGATGAGGTTGCAGAGTATATAAAAAGGGTGTATCATGCGAGGGAAATTTCGAAACGTTCTTATAATTATCAGGAGCAGTATAAAGGGCAAAGGGTAAGTTTGATGGTACAATATAGTGTTTAAAATAAATAAAAAATAAAATCATATTAAATATTTTAATAAAATAATGGAAATAATTGTTCAAATGTATTATAATTATATCAGGAAAAGAGATGGTTATTGTGTTGTCAAAAGAAGTGTTGCAACTGCTTGGCGTTTCCCGACCGACATTTACAAAATATGTGAAAACGGGAGTGATCTGGGTAATAGAGTTTCCGAATAAAAGATAGGATAATGAAACTATACAGGAAAAGGAAAGCCAGAAAAAGAAAGGAGGCGCTGGAAAAGGATGATCGTGCAGAGAGTGGAAAAACATATCATAAAGCCGTCTGACCCATATTATGCTATGCTGGATCATTTCTGTTTCCTTTCTAAAAATCTGTATAACCATGCAAATTTTATATTGCGCCATGCGTTCCTAAAGAATCATAAGGCTGTTTCTTATGGAGATATGGATAAAATATTAAAAGCAGATGAAGAATACCCAGATTACAGGGCGATGCCAACCGCACAGTCTGCACAGCAGGTATTGCGGCTATTGGAAAAGAACTGGAAGTCCTTTTTTCAGTCCATAAAAGGCTGGACAAAGAAGAAAGATAACGATACAGGAAAGCCAAAACTTCCCAAGTATAAAAAGAAAGATGGCAGGAATCTTCTGATTCTAACAAATCAGAATGTAAAATTAGAGAAAGGTATTTTAAAATTTCCAAAGAAATTGGAAGGGTTTGAACTAAAACTAAACTGTTGTGAAAGGGACAATTTTTATTCCTTTCATCAGGTGCGCTTTCTCCCAAAGCAGGGGCATATTGTGGCAGAAGTGGTCTACAGCATTTCCATCTGTGAGGCAAAACCAGAGAACCAGCGTTATTGAAGTATTGATATTGGAATAGATAACTTAGCAGCCGTAACAACAAATACAGGGTGCAGGACATATATCATAAACGGCAAAGGTCTGAAGTCGGTAAATAAATACTACAATAAACAGGTATCTCATTACAGGGAAACAGCAAAGCGGATGAACGGTATGGACTTTACAAAACGGATGGGAATCATTACGGAAAAAAGAAACCGGAAGATGAATGATTATATGCATAAAGCCAGTCGTAACATTGTGGATTTCTGTAAGGAGAAAGACATTCCTACAATCGTTATCGGATATAACAAAGACTGGAAAAGGGATTCCCAATTAAGTCGTCGTGTGAACCAGAGCTTTGTTGGGATACCAACAAAGCGGTTGATAGAAATGATACAGTATAAGGCACAGGAGGCAGGAATCACGGTTATTTTAACAGAAGAATCCTACACATCTGGAACCAGTTTTCTGGATGGGGAAGAACCAGTGAAAAAGAATTACGATAAGAGGAGACGTGTTTCTAGAGGGCTGTTTCGGAGCAGGAATGGAATAGAAATCAATGCTGACATAAATGCATCGTATCAGATATTAAAAAAAGTATTCCCGGCAGCGTATGCGAACGGGATAGAGGGTGTGGTGTTACATCCAGTCAGAGTAAATGCAGCTTCTATATAGAGTACATTGACTGGCAAACAAATTTTATTAAACTGTTTTATTTACTATAATGTTTTTAATGAAATTGATAACATGAAGCAGTTAAGGCGTATTTCAAAAGAGATATGCAGTTATTATGGAGTGACAAAAGAGGATATAGAAAAGTGTTCAAAGTGGTATTCTTTTTTGGTTACAACTTTGAGTACGTCTTAAAACAGGGGAAGAAAAGGTTTGTCACTTTTGTGATGAGAGGAAGACTTATGATTAATCGTGAAAAGTTAAAGGAAGGATTGGAGCGTTATAAGGCGGTGTTTTCCCTGCGGTGGAAAGAGGAAAAGTATAAGTGGGAAGCGGTAAAGCATTTTCAGGATTACTGGAATATAGAGGCAGCGGATTTTGCTGAGATGTTTTCTTTGGCAACGGAGGAGGCGGCTTCTTTGCTGGATTCTATGAATAATTTTCCTCGTGGGATGCTGATTGAGTATGCAAAACAAAATGCAGATGCAGTGAAAAAGATGTTTGTTCATTTATATGATGAAACGAAGGATATGACTGAGCGGGTGCTGCAGTTTCAGGAGGAGGCACAGATTTTGTGTGAGCAGTATTCTGCCAGTCTGCAGCATTATCAGAGGCTGACTGCTATTAGTGTGTATTTATGGCTTCGTTATCCAGATAAGTATTCTATTTTTAAGTATTCGGTCTGTCGGGCAGCGGCGTTGGAGCTGGGGAGTGATTTTATGCCAAAAAGGGGAAATACGGCAGAAAATATAAAGGGAAATCTGCTTCTTTTGGATGAGATTACAGAGGAAGTGGCACAGGATACGGAATTGATTCGGCTGTTTGAAAAGGCAAGGGATCAGACGGTTTATCAGGATACCTGTTTTCGGACGCTTGCTTATGATTTGGTGTCTTATATGGCAGATGGATTTGCCAGCAGACGAAAAACGGAGAAAGTAAAAAAAGAGGCGGCTTCTTATATTCCTAAATTTACAAAGGAGCAGTGGCTTGGGATATTGAAAAATAAATTGACAAAGGGAGAGTATGAACTGGTGGCAGATGTTCTGCGGGAAACGCCGCTGGTACAGGAAAGCCCGGAGTATGAGTGGTATGAAAAGGAGTCTTTTTTATATGAAGTTTATATGACGCCTGAGAAATATGATACGTTAAAGGCACTTTTATTGAAAAAGCAGAATGTTATTTTGCAGGGTGCGCCCGGTGTAGGAAAGACATTTGCTGCCAAACGTCTGGCATATTCGATTATTGGCTTAAAGAATGAAAATCAGATTGAAATGGTGCAGTTTCACCAGAATTATTCGTATGAAGATTTTATTATGGGTTATAAACCAAATGGAAATGTATTTGAATTAAAATATGGTATTTTTTATCGTTTTTGTCAAAAGGCAGCGAAAGATCCAGAGCAGCCTTATTTCTTTTTAATTGATGAAATTAATCGTGGAAATATGAGTAAGATTTTTGGGGAACTTTTGATGCTGATTGAAAAAGAATATAGAGGAATGGAGATTGTGCTGGCTTATGATGGACAGCCGTTTTTTGTTCCTAAGAATCTTTATCTGATTGGAATGATGAATACAGCGGATCGAAGTTTGGCAATGATTGATTATGCGCTGCGGAGACGGTTTAGCTTTTTTACGATAGAGCCGGGATTTTCTTCGGAGGGGTTTCAAAAGTATTTAAAAGAGTTGGAAAATGAAACGTTTTGTTTATTGATTGAGCAGGTAAGGGCTTTAAATTTGGAAATCAGTAAGGATAGTACATTGGGAGCGGGTTTTTGTATCGGGCATAGTTATTTTTGCGGGCAGGAGGAGTGTACGGAGGAATGGATGCAGTCTGTGGTGGAGTATGATATTATTCCTATGTTGGCAGAATATTGGTTTGATGAACCGGCAAAACTGCAAAAGTGGCAGAGTCGGCTGCGGGGAGTGTTTAATGATTGAGGGAAAGGGAATACGAATTAAAAATATTTATTATATGCTGTGTTATGCTTATCAGACTTTGTGGCAGTCTAATTATCAGGGGGTAGGGACGGAGGAGTTTGAACATATTCATGATCTGCTGGCAGCGATTCTTGGACGGGGGATTGCACGGCAGATTAAGCAGGGATTGTATCGGGAGTATGTTAGTAAGGCTGAGAATTTGACAGTTATAAGGGGAAAACTGCAGATTACAGAGAGCATGCAAAATTTGATTCAGCACAGACAGATGCTTTCCTGTGAATATGACGAATTATCCGAGAATAATATATGGAATCAGATTTTGAAGACGACGTTATTGTTGTTGTTAAAGCAGGAAACGGTTCGGCGGCAGCAGAAGATTGTGTTGAAAAAGGAGCTGCTTTTTTTTGCGGATGTGGAGGAGATTGCACCTTCTGCTATTTTGTGGGATCAGATACGGTTTTGCAGAAATAATCAGAGTTATCGGATGTTGATTGGTGTTTGCAATTTGATCTTGGAAGGGATGATTTTTACTACGGAACAGGGGGAGGTGAAAATGGCTTCTTTTTTGGATGAGCAGAGGATGAGCCGATTGTATGAGAAGTTTATATTGGGGTATTATCAGTATCATCACTCGGAATTAAAGGCATATGCAAGGCAGATTGCGTGGGATTTGCAAGATGGACAGGCGGATTTTCTGCCTGTGATGCAGACGGATATTACGCTACAGAAAGGGGGGAAAACATTGATTATTGATGCGAAATATTATGCGGATATGATGCAGACACGGTTTGAGGCACAGACGATACATTCGCAGCATTTGTACCAGATTTTTGCTTATGTAAAAAATTTGGATAGGGGGCATACTGGGAATGTTGGGGGGATGATTTTGTATGCGCAGACGGGGGAGGAAGTGCAGTTAAAACAGGGGTATTCGATTGGGGGGAATCCGATTTGGGTGCGGACGCTGGATTTGAATCTGCCTTTTTCGGAGATTGCGGGGCAGCTGGAAGGGATTTTGGAGGAATTTTTTTGATCCAAGAGGACGCCAGATGCGAAAACCCTAGGCAGACTGCTGTTCCGGTTTCCAAAAAGCAAGAAGTTCTAAAACTTCTGCGTGATGGTGCATCCAGCCGGACAGACCGGGGCGCAATTCGCCCATATGGCAGCCGAAACTTTATTGGCATATCAAAGGGTTCAATTTACCGCAGCGAAATGGCTTTTCTTTTATATGGGCTAAACACGCCCCTTTTTTTGCATACCCTGCATGGGAGCAGGATATGCAAAAAATCTTAGGTTTTCTGGCAGAAGTTAAGAACTTCTAGCTTTTTTCCAAAGTCACTGCAGTCTGCCTAGGGTTTTCGCATCTGGCTGGCTGTTGGCTTCGGAAAGATAAAAAGAATGATAGATGACTGGAAAAACGGTGAAAAAGAGAATGGTGCTGTTTTTTTAGGAGATAGGAAGATAAGCAGTAAAAGGAAAGGAGTGGAAGGATGAAGACAAATGTTGTATTGATTGGTATGCCGGGCAGTGGGAAAAGTACGGTTGGGGTAGTGTTGGCAAAGCGGCTGGGGTATCAGTTTTTAGATATGGATTTGGTGATTCAAAGGCAGCAGGGGAAGTTGCTTTGGCAGGTGATAAAGGAAAAGGGAAATCAGGGATTTATGGAAATTGAGAGCAGGGCAAATCAGGAGGTTATGGTGCAGAATACGGTAATTGCGCCGGGCGGGAGTGTTGTTTTGGAGGCGGAGGCAATGGAGCATTTTAGGGAGATTGCGGTGATTGTTTATTTGAAGATAGGGTATCGGGAGTTAGAGCAGAGGCTGGGGGATTTGGCGACGAGAGGGGTTGTTTTGGAGGAAGGGGAAACGCTGTTGGATTTGTATAATAGGAGAACTCCTTTGTGTGAACGGTATGCGGATATTGTGATTGAGGAAAAGGGGGGACAATTATATGAAACGGTGGATGCTGTTTGGAGGGCGGTGTGTGCGGAATTTTCAACTTCCCAAAAATGAAAATTTATTGATTTTGGGAAGTGATTGTGGTAGCATAGCTTTGTGAGGTGATTTTTTATGAAACTGATTGAGAGAAAACAATACTTAGATAAAATGATCCATGTTATTGGAACTCCTGATATTAAAGTTTTAACAGGGGTGCGTCGATCGGGGAAATCAAAGCTATTGGAAGCGTTTAAAGTTTATGTGCAGAAAAATATTCCTAACGCTAATATAATTCATATCAATTTTAATTTGTCTAAGTATGACAATTTAAAAAAATATAAGGATCTTAATGAGTATATTGAAAGTAATTATATGGAGGGCAGGGATAATTTTGTTTTAATTGATGAAATTTAGATGTGCGATGGCTTTGAACTTTGTATAAACAATTTGCACGCAGCCGAGATGTACGATATTTATATTACGGGATCTAATGCTTTTTTGCTTAGTTCAGACTTGGCAACGCTGTTTACCGGTAGAACATTTGAAATTCAGGTGTATCCGTTTTCCTTTGCTGAGTATGTTCATTACTTTGAATTGACAGACCAATATACTGCTTTTGATAATTATATGCTTGAAGGGGGGATGTCTGGTTCTTATCTCTATAAAGAGCGGGAAGATAAATATGATTATATTGAAAACGTTTTTGACACTTTGATTTTAAGGGATATAAGACAAAAGTATAAAATTAAAAGTCCTGTATTGATGGTTCAAATTTCTCAATTTTTGATGGATAATGTATCAAACCTAACTTCTGCAAGAAGTATTACGGATACTTTTACGTCCAATAAAGATAAAATCAATCATAAAACGGTAGGAAACTATCTGAATTATCTTTGTAATGCTTTTGCTTTTTATAAATTCCGCAGATATGATATTAAAGGCAAAAAGTATCTTACTTTTAACGATAAGTATTATTTGAGCGACCATACCTTTCGTTATGCTAAGTTGGGTACAAAAAACTTGGATAGCGGCAGAGTGATTGAAAATATCGTTGCCATGGAATTGCTTAGACGAGGTTATGAAGTTTATGTTGGTATTTTGTATAAAAAAGAGATTGATTTTGTTGCTTTAAAAAGAAGCGAGAAGATTTATATTCAAGTTTCGGATAATATAACCTTGTCTGAAACCTTTCAGAGAGAGGTAGATCCTCTTCTTAAAATTAAAGATGCTTATCCTAAAATGGTAATAGCACGGACAAGAAACCCTGAGTATCAGTATGAGGGCGTTAAAATTGTTGATGTGGCAGATTGGCTGCTTGGGAATTAAGGTTATATAATATAGAGCAAGAACGTAAAACTAAAAGGCACAACCAACGGATTTTTTATTCGAAGGCTGTGCTTTTTTTATTTTACTGTGCGTTTTCTGTTTTGTCCGCTTACAATGCCGCAGAGTTAATAATTTTGATTATTGCCTTATCAATTCGTAGCATTGTCGAATGGTGTTTTTTTCGCAGATTGTTCTAATCTGCGAAATGGATTGGAAGCCAAAAAAATCTGTTTTATTATAATTTTTGTAAAAAATTATGAGTGATTTGAAAGTAATTATAGCGATAAGCAAGAAAATTGTCAATAAAATATAAAAAAATTATAAACTAATTTTGAAAAAATACTACCAAAATTTTATGAGTTTATTTTATTATGGGTCAAAAAAGTGGTCAGGAGGAGAACACATGTCAAGACGTGGTGAAAATATTCGAAAGAGAAAAGATGGGTGTTGGGAAGGCAGGTATTATAAGATGGAAGAACAGTCTGGAACAAGGAAAATTTGTTCGGTATATGCGAAAAGTTATGGGGAAGTAAAAGAAAAACTGGTAGCTGCGAAAGCATCTGCAGAATGTCAGCAGAAAGAGTTTATGATAGAAAGAACTCTTAATTTAGAGGGAAATGCTACGTTGGAAGAAAGTTTGAATGAAAAAGAAGAAATTTCTTTTCAGATGGCAGCAGAAAAATGGCTGGCTGGAATCGAACAGTCGAAAAAATATGCCACCTATGTAAAATATCACTCTATTTATAAAAAATATATACAGGAAAAATTGGGTACTTTTTCCTTTTCACAATTAAAAGAAGAGGTTTTGGAAGAAATCGTTTTTGATGCAAAACAGGAGTACTTATCGAATAGTGTAAAAAAGAGTATTTCCTGTGTATTAAATCAGATTCTTTTTTATGCCTCTTCCCATTATCATACGAAATTATTTCGGTATTCTTATCGAAAACAAAAACCGGAGAAGAAATTAGTAGAAGTATTAAATCAGGCGGAACAGATAAGGCTGCTGCAGTATTTATATCAGGAAATGGATATTTATAAATTGGGAATTATACTTTGCATTTCTACTGGTTTGCGTTTGGGAGAAGTTTGTTCTTTAAAGTGGGAGGATATTAATCGAAAAGAAAAGATCCTTTCTGTCAATACTACGGTACAGCGGATTGTAGTAAAAGGATATGATACCAAAACGATTCTTTTGGAAGGAAAGCCAAAAAGTGTTTTTTCAAAACGAGAAATTCCTTTAACTGATGAAATGATACGTTTATTGTTTTCTTATGGAAATTGTAAAAAAAAATATGTGATTGGCAATGATAAACCAATTGAGCCAAGAACCTATCAAAATAAATTTCAAAAATATCTGCAACTGGCAGGAATCCGAAAGAAAAACTTCCATATCCTTCGTCATACATTTGCAACGAATTGTATTAATAGTGGGATGGATATTAAAAGCATTAGTGAGATATTAGGACATTCCGATGTTAAAACAACGTTAAACTGTTATATGCATCCCACTACAGAAATGAAACGCCAGCATATGAATGATTTATCTGTTATTTATGGTCAATATGTGGGTCAAAATCATGAATAAATATTGAATTTATCCGATAAAAAGCGATTATTTCGCAGATTAGAACAATCTGCGAAAATACAAAAAAGAGAGGGATACTTTATATTATAGATGGAATGTGAAAAATTATGTAAAGATTTTTGCTGGTTATGCAGAGTAAGTGCTGTAAAAAACAGAAACAAGCAGGTAGGTTCAATGATAGGAGGAGGTGGGGAAGAAAAAATATGAATTTAGAAAAGCAGGAGAGGAAATTGTTTTTTGTAAACTTATTAGATAAGGAGAAGAGTGAGGATGGAAAATACTAAAAAAAGAAAGAAAGGAAAACAGATCACAGCGTTGTTATTAGCTGCTTTATTGACATTTCAGAATGTTGAAATTGGAGTAGTAAATGTTGTGGATGGGGATAGTTTAATAGAGGCTACAGTTGAGGCAGCGGAAGAATCAGGGATTGTACAAATAGAGGAAATAGATATTGAGTTAGAAAAGGAAACAGATGATTCTGATGAAATTGATAAAAAAGAATGGCAAGAAGAACAGCAGGAAACAATGGCAGAAGAAATAGCAGTAGAGGAAATGGAAATTTTTCTGGATGAAAATATGGAGGTGCAGGAGGAAGATAATATAGCAAAAGCAGCTTCAAGTGAGGAAGTGGTTTCTTCTGGTAGTTGCGGGAAAAATGTGACATATGTATTGGATAGTAAAGGAGTTTTGACGATTAGTGGCAGTGGGGATATGGAAAATTATTCTTTTTATGTGAATGCACCTTGGCATAGTTTGGATATAAAAAAAATCATAATAGGAGATGGTGTAACGAGTATAGGGAGTTATGCGTTTTATGACTGTAGTAGTTTGACAAGTGTGGAGATTCCAAGCAGTGTAACAAGTATAGAGTCTTATGTATTTTATGGTTGTAGTAGTTTGACAAGTGTGGAGATCCCAAGTAGTGTAACGAGTATAGGGTTTTCTGCATTTGAGTACTGTAGTAGTTTGACAAGTGTGGAAATCCCAAGTAGTGTAACGAGGATATGGAAATGGGCATTTGATGGCTGTAGTAGTTTAACAAGTGTGGAGATCCCAAGTAGTGTAACAATTATAGAGGAACAGGCATTTCATGGCTGTAGTAGTTTAACAAGTGTGGAGATCCCAAGTAGTGTAACGATTATAGAGGATCAGGCATTTTTTGATTGTAGTAGTTTGACAAGTGTAGAGATCCCAAGCAGTGTAACGAGTATAGGGATGGATGCATTTTTTGGTTGTAGTAGTTTGACAAGTGTGGAGATCCCAAGCAGTGTAACGATTATAGAGTATTCTACATTTGAAGGCTGTAGTAGTTTAACAAGTGTGGAGATCCCAAGTAGTGTAACGAGTATAGGGAACTCTGCATTTAAAGGCTGTAGTAGTTTGGCAAGTGTGGAGATTCCAAGCAGTGTAACGATTATAGAGCGTTCTACATTTGAAGGCTGTAGTAGTTTAACAAGTGTGGAGATCCCAAGTAGTGTAACGAGTATAGGGAACTCTGCATTTAAAGGCTGTAGTAGTTTGGCAAGTGTGGAGATTCCAAGCAGTGTAACGATTATAGAGCGTTCTACATTTGAAGGCTGTAGTAGTTTAACAAGTGTGGAGATCCCAAGTAGTGTAACGAGTATAGGGTATGAGGCATTTCATGATTGTAATGAATTGTCAATAATAAAAATTTTAAATTCAGAATGTGATATTTTGGATAGTATGGATACTATTCCAGAATATACTATAATATATGGTTATATTAATTCTACAGCGCAATCTTATGCAGAAAAATATCATAGGACATTTGTTCCTCTTGATACTACAAATGAAAATAGTAAAAAAGGTAAATGTGGAGATAATCTTACATGGGTCTTAGATAGAGAAGGAGAGAACGAAAATGTATTAATTATTAGTGGAATAGGGGATATGTGGAATTTTGATAATGATAAAAATCGTACACCATGGGTAGATTATATTGACGAAATTCAAATAATTAAAATTGAAAGTGGTGTTACAAGTATTGGTAGTTATGCATTTTCACATTGTAAAAATATTTCTAGTATAAACATAGCTGATAGTAGTATGGGGGGAGTATTTTGGAATCCAGTTGAAAGTGCAATTATTAATGAAGGAGTATTTTATGATTGTTCTGAACTTGTTACTGTGTGTATTCCTGACAATGTAGTAAAACTTGGTGAATTAAGTTTTGGTTCATGTGATAATTTAGTAAATGTAACATTGTCTAAAAGTTTGGAAGTAATTGATAATCAAGTATTTTACAATTGTTTTCAAAAAAATGGAAGTACTTGTAAGTTGATAATTCCAGAAAATGTTAAAAGTATAGGTAAGGAAATATTTGGTAATGTTAATGGTTTAAATATATTGTTTGATGGGGATGTGCCTATTTTTAATGATGAAACGTTTTTGAAATCTTCTGTATGTGCATATTATCCGAATAATACTTGGACAGATGAAGTAAGAAAAGATTATGGAGGCAAGGTTAACTGGAAACCACGAAATGATTGGACAGATAATAATTATTTTGTTTTGAAAGAAGATACGAATAGATGGATACATAATGAAGATAGTTTTTTTAATAAGAATGAGAAAAAATATGTTAGTACTTCTTCGGAATATAAAGAAAAACTTGATAGGTATAATGCAAATTCATCTTTAGAATGGCTTTCCTATTTTATTTCTCTGTGCGGATGGGACGACAAATGGGGAGCATGTTATGGTCTTTGTGTTAGTGAAATTGCAAAATATCTTAATTATTATGATAATGATTGTTGGGGACAAAATGCAAAAAATTTTTATAGTTTTGAAAAACCAAAATCTAATATTAAATTAAGAGATATAATTCATTATTTTCAGTTAGCTCAAAGTTTTTCTGTTGGAAATGATACAGAAAAAATTACAATTAAATCGAAGAAGAAAGATAAGGAAAGATTTTGGAATAATTTAATGGAAGAAACTAAGAAAAGCAGTGATTTAAAGATTCCAATTATATTGGGATTTGGTATAAAAGAATATAAGCATAGTGTTATCATTTGTGGTTATGACGATTCTTTTGACAATATGTTTTTGTTTAAAGTATATGATGTAAATTCTACATCAAGCCAATACGAAACCTTATTTTTGAATACACTTGATTATACGTTTTCATTTCAAGATAGTGCTTCTAGAATATCAGGGGTAGATATTGGTAAGAAATGGGAACAACTATCCTATCTTGATTCTGATAAAATTATGGGACTTTTAAATACGATAGGAGAAAAACAAGATGTTCAGCTCCAAGTGCAAACTTTAGCTAAAGATAGTTCTTTTAGTGAAACAGAATATACCGCTTTTCTTGCTGAATATGGTAAAGCATTTGTATTGACGAACAGCAAAGGAGAACAACTTATCTGTAGTGGTGATGGTTTGGATTATGAGGCTTCTATGGCGGTATATGATGCTACTATTTTAGGTGAAGGAGCTGAAAGAACAATTATTTTTGAAATAGGTTATGATAGTAATTTTGAACTTACAAATTTTTCAGATGGTCTTTTTGGAATTCAAATAGGAAATATGCTTTATTCTTTAGATTGTGCGAATGTAACAGAGTTATTTTTTGATAGCGTAAAGGGTATAAAATTTCAAGGAGAGAATAGTTCTTATACAGCATATATTATAAACGAAGATGAAATTGTTGATAAGAGAAGAGTAACACGTTCTGTTGAAGGAAATTCTTCTGGGGATGTTACGATATCATATGTAGAAAATAGTTTAGTTTTAAATAGTGAAAATGAAATTAAGGACATTAATGGTGGTGTTTATTACGGAAGCGAAAATACAGATGTTATGATTACAACAGATGTGGATGGGAATTATATTATTAAAGATTCTTCCGTTCAAGATCCAATAGATAAACCAAGTGATAAAGAAAAAGAATATTTTATATCGTATAATTTAAGTGGAGGAATTTTAAACGAAAATATAAACCCAATAAAATATACCAATATGACAGAAACCTTTACTTTAAATAATCCAACAAAAGAAGGCTATACATTTATTGGATGGACTGGTTCAAATGGTGAAATACCACAGATAACAGTAATAATTGAAAAAGGAAGTACAGGTGATTTATCTTATACTGCAAATTGGGAGCAAAATACAAGTTCTGGAGATGATCCTGATCATCCTGATCATTCAAAAGAGGAAGAATATACTATATCTTATACTTTAAATGGAGGAAGTTTTAATATAAGTGAGAACCCAAATAATTATACCAGCAAGACAGAAACATTTACTTTAAATAATCCAATTAGAGAAGGCTATACATTTATTGGTTGGACAGGTAGTAATGGCACTACTCCACAGAAAAATGTAACGATTGAAAAAGGTACAACAGGTAATTTATCTTATACTGCAAATTGGAAGCGGAATACAAGTTCGAACAATGGTTCAAATTCCAATAATAATTCAAGTTCAGATGATAGTGATGACGATAACAATTTCCTACCAATTAATACCACAACCTCTCTTTCAGGTAAATGGATACAAGATAAGATTGGTTGGTGGTACAAAAATGCAGACAGCAGCTATCCTGCTAATAAATGGCAGTTTATCAATGGAAAATGGTATTTCTTTGATAAAGCAGGCTATATGGTAACAGGATGGATTTTAAGTAATAATAAGTGGTACTATTTAGATACAAATGGCGCAATGCTGGAAAATAGCTGGGTATTTTACAAAAATCATTGGTACTTCTTAAAAGATAGTAATGGTGACATGGCAACTGGCTGGATTTCATGGAAAAATCAATGGTATTATCTAAATCAAGATGGTTCTATGAAAACAGGATGGTTATTCGATCGAAACATCTGGTATTATCTCAATGAAAACGGGGATATGGCAGTAAACAGCATAACACCAGACGGCTATTCAGTAGATTCCAATGGAGCATGGATTAGCGAAGATTGATTTCGTCTTGATTCAGTTACTCCAAAATCAAGAATATCGCTCATGATACATCTAATTTTTAAAAGTTTCGGTTGGGAATTTCAGCTAAATTGGGGGAAGGGTGGAGGATTGCAGCGACTTCGGAGAAACGTTAGAAGGGCTTGGGTTTCTGCTCAGAAAACCTAGAATTTTTTGCAAGTGCTGCGTTTGAGCAGTGCTTGCAAAAAAAGGTGCGTGTTTAGCCCGCACAAAAGGAAAGCAGCTCCTTATCGCTGTCAAAATCTTTCCTTACACTACTAACTTCCAGCAGTCATGCGGGCGAATTGCGCACCGGTTCGTCCGGCTGGATAAACAAACAAGCAGAAACCTTAGCCCTTCTTTCGTTTCGTAGATCGGAGCAGCAATCCCCATCCTTCCCCCAATTTAGCGTCCCCTCCAATCTAATACCCTCCTCCAATCTAACATCCTAAAAAAACTCTACATTATTTCCATCTCAATTTCATAACTTTCTTTCCCTTCCTCAACTTTCACAAAACATGTATCAGAAGCAACCCCATCAATTTTTATTTTTTCCTTCCCCGTCCTTTTTACACTAATCCGATAAACAGCATTTCGAAAAACCCGTACCACTCGATATTCCTGTATCTGCTTTGGCAGACAAGGCCGAATCCAAAGCCCGTCATAATCTGGCTGAATCCCCAATATATACTGTGACACATTTACAAAAGTCCAAGCAGCCGTTCCAGTCAGCCAGCTATTTTTTGCCTCCCCATATTTTGGTGCATCCGCCCCAGCTATCATTTGGGAATAAACATAAGGCTCAGTACGATGTATCTCACTAATCTCTTCTAAATAAGCAGGACAAGTTTTCCGGTAAATTTCAAAAGCCCGATCCCCTCTTCCAATCACCGTTTCCGCAATAGAAACCCAAGGATTATTATGACAGAAAATCCCCGCATTTTCCTTATACCCCGGCGGATAAGAAGAAATTTCCCCCAAATGAATATAATAAGACTGATAAGCAGGCTGCAAAAGCATAATCCCATATTTGGTATCCAGATATTTTTTTACAGAATCCAACGCTTTTTCTGCAAGCCCTTCTTTCACGCCAACCCCTGCCAAAACACAAAACCCCTGCGGTTCAATAAAAATACGTCCTTCCTGATTTTCGCAAGAACCGACTTTTTCCCCATAAGCATCATAAGCACGCAAAAACCATTCCCCATCCCATCCATAGGTAAGAATCGCCTGCTCCATCTGTTCCACCGCATTTTCCGCCCGTTTTGCCTCTTGTACATCCCCCATTCTAGCCTGTATTTGCGCATATTCCCGTCCATATGCCACAAACATCCCAGCAATAAACACAGATTCTGCCACAGGTCCTTCCGAAGATCCAGTAGTCTGAAACGATTCCCCCGGTTCACTAGAAAAACAATTTAAATTCAAACAATCATTCCAATCCGCTCTTCCGATCAAAGGCAGATGATGAGGTCCAAGATGCGTTAAAATATAATCAAACGAACGTTTTAAATGCTCCAACAAAGACTGTGCCTTTTGCGGATCATTATCAAAATCAACCGATTCCTTTAAAATCCCAAAATCACCAGTTTCTTTTAAATAAGCAGCAACCGCCGCAATCAGCCAAAGCGGATCATCATTAAACCCGCTGCCAATATCCAAATTCCCTTTCTTCGTAAGCGGCTGATATTGATGATAAGCACTTCCATCTTCCATTTGTGTGGCAGCAATATCTAAAATCCGTTCTCTGGCACGCTTTGGAATCAGATGCACAAATCCAAGCAAATCCTGACAGGAATCCCGAAATCCCATACCACGTCCTGTACCAGATTCATAATAAGAGGCAGAACGTGACATATTAAAAGTAACCATACACTGATATTGATTCCAAATATTTACCATACGGCATAATTTTTCGTCTGAACAGGATACCACATAGTTGGAAAGTAAAGTATCCCAGTAATTTTGAAGGTCAGCCAAAGCGTTCTGAACTTGTTCCTCTGTAGAAAAACGCTCCTGCATTTCTTTTGCCAGCCTCTTATTAATCACATTAGTATCTTCCCACTTCTCCTCCGGCAGATTTTCCACATAACCCAAAAGAAAAATAAAGCTTTTTTCTTCCTCTGGTGCAAGCGTAAGTTCTAACCGATGCGATCCAATCACAGCCCCGCCACTGGCAAGTGTCTGATAAGAAGTATGCTCTCTTACCGCCTTTGGATTTTGCAGATTCCCATACGCCCCAATAAAATCATCCCGGCTGGTATCAAACCCCGCAATCTTAGCATTGACACTATAAAAAGCATAATGATTCCTGCGTTCCCGATATTCCGTTTTATGATAAATCGCAGAATCCAAAACTTCCGCTTCCCCTAGACTAAGATTTCTCTGAAAATTAGAAGCATCCTCCACTGCGTTCCAAAAACAAAATTCAATATAAGAAGTTAGCCCAATCGTTTTTACATGATCACCAAGATTTTTCAACTTTAAAAGATGAACCTCGCAGTTTTCCCCAAGCGGAACAAAAGCCGTGAGATCTGCCTGAAGCCGATTTTTTTCTGAATGAAAACAAGTATATCCAAGCCCATGATGACATTCATAAACATCTAGAGGAGTCTGCGTAGGCTGCCACCCGGGATTCCAAGTAACCTCTCCATCCTGAATAAAATAATAACGCCCATTAGAATCCGAAGGGACATTATTGTAACGGTAACGAGTAATCCGAAGAAGTTTTGCATCTTTATAAAATGCATATCCGCCGCAGGTATTCGAAATCAAAGAGAAAAAAGCTTCATTTCCAAGATAGTTAATCCAAGGGGTCGGAGTATTGGGGGCAGTAATAACATATTCTTTTTTTTCGTCGTCAAAATATCCAAATTTCATATGAGGATTCTCCTTTATTATATATTTTATTGTTATTTAAAGTGCTTCCGGGCAGGACGCCAGATTGGGGAAGGCAGGGGGATTGCTGCTCCGGTCTCCAAAAAGCAAGAAGGTCTAAGGCTTCTGCATCCAGACGCATCCAACCGGACGAACCGGTGCGCAATTCGCCCGCATAGCGACCAGAGCTTGAATGGCATAAGGAAGGAATCATCCGCTATAAGATGCATCCTTCCCTTTTAGCGGGCTAAACACGCACCTTTTTTTGCACGCACTGCTGGACGCAGCACGCACAAAAAATTCTAGGTTTTTAAAGCAGAAGCCTAAGACCTTCTAGCTTTTCTCCGAAGTCGCTGCAATCCTCCCTGCCTTCCCCAATCTGTCTGGTAATACCAACCAAAACGGATTTATTGCAAAAATTGTAGGATAAAACATACCGGCAGATATTGTTCCGTCTGGGAATACATAGCCGGAATGAAAAGAGAGGTCTGCGCAGGGTCATCATTTCCCGTCGGCACTTAGACGCTGTAGTTTAGCGTCTTAGTGTCCGCTACGAGGAAATGCTAAGCGAGAGCGGGCCCGGAGTGGACCTCTCTTTTCATTCCGGCGACCTTTCCGCCTCTTTTGATTTGGGATTAGATGATATTTGCTGAAACTGTTTTTGTTTGGTTTTCGTATGTTTCGAAGATTCGAATCAGTGCGAAGGACTGGTAATAGGAAAGAAATGCAAACCCAAAGCTAAGGAGAAAGATTCGAACGCTTCCTACATAAACTCCCAGTATTCCCATTATGATAGCAACAGCAGTAAATAGAAGGGTATATTTTAGATGCTGAAATGCAATAATGAGAGAGTTTCGTAAGGTGGCATACCATGTGTTTTTGAATCTTGCATTTAGTGCAAAGCTGTAACAGATAGAGAATAGATATAAAAAGGTACAAAAGGTAACAACGATAACGGCAAGAGTTCCAATTATACCAGAAAAAGAAAGCCAAAATGCAAAATTAAATAAAAGAATTGCTCCGGTTATAATGTAAAAGAAAAAAAGGAATGAGGAGCTGACAAAGTTTTGTTTCATTGCTTTTAAGTAAGAGAAAATCATGCGGCTGTGTTCTTTTCGGGCTTCCTGCATGGTAACGGAAGAGAGTGCGCAAAGAGCAGGACCTATTGTAATAACGGGCAGACAGGTTAGCAGAAAGACGAGATTTAGAAAAATAAAATCTGTTAAAGTGTCAAGGAATATAAAAATAGGGTTTTCTGGATTGAATTTCATGGTAAGAGCCTCCTTTGTCAATTTGGTTTTTATTTTATCAGTGATATGGAAAAAGAATATAGTAAAAAATCCAGATAAACTATAGTAAAAAATAGAGATTTTTTGGATTTTGTTGTAAAAGATATAATTTTTGCCATAGCTGTAATCGGATTTCATAGGTATCCGTTTGAGGGGAGGGTTGTTACAATATAGGAGATTTACATAGAGCTGCAGCAAAAGTAAAGACAAAAAGGAGTGAAAGCATGAAGGAAAAATCAGTAAAATTCAAAGAAGTAAAAAATGCATCTGAATCTAGACGGTTGTTCTACTGTATTGTACCATTTATCGTATTATGTTTTATGTTCTCCTATTTTCCACTGCATGGTTGGATCTATTCATTTTACGATTATAAACCGCCGCTTCGGTTATCCCAGTGTGAGTTTGTAGGCGGAAAGTGGTTTAAAACTCTATTTTCTAATAAAACACAGGTTGCACAGATGATTCAGGTTATGAAGAACACATTTGCTATGAGTCTTTTAGGAATTGCAACCTCATTTTTACCGGTTTTATTTGCTGTATTTTTAAATGAAGTAAAATGTAAATGGTTTAAAAATCTGGTGCAGACTTTGACGACTCTTCCAAATTTTATTAGCTGGGTGCTGGTTTATTCGGTGGCATTTAGTCTGTTTTCTAATAGTGGAATGGTAAATACGTTTCTTCAGAATATCGGACTGATTCAAGAGCCGGTAAAATTTCTGGATAGTGATTCTCATACTTATTTATGGATGACTCTATGGGGACAGTGGAAAGGGCTTGGTTGGGGAGCGATTATGTATTTGGCAGCGATTGCAGGAATTGATGCGGAACTTTATGAAGCTGCAAGAGTGGACGGAGCAAATCGGTTTCAAATGATGAAAGGGATTACGATACCAGCATTGATGCCGACTTATTTTGTATTATTGATGATGAGTGTTTCAAACTTTTTAAATAATGGTATGGATCAATATTTTGTATTCCAAAATTCTTTTAATAAAGAACATATTCAGGTTTTGGATCTTTATGTATATAATATTGGTATGACGGGGGGAAGTTTGTCATTGGCAACGGCACTTAGTATGCTGAAAAGTCTTGTCAGTGTAGGGTTATTGGTTGTAGTGAATATGATTTCAAAGAAAACCCGTGGAGAATCGATTATTTAGAGAGGAGGAAGCAGTATGAAACGTAAAAAAATGGCAGCAAATGATGTAGTTTTTCATATTGTCAATTATTTCGTCTTTTTTCTGATTACATTGGTATGTGTTTATCCGTTTTATTATATGATTATCAATACTATTAGTGCCAATGATTTAAGTGCAAATAAAGCCATTAATTTTATTCCGAAAGGGATTCATTTTGATAATTATGCACAGGTATTAGGTTTGCGGGGGATGGGAAAGGCAGCATTGATTTCTGTGGCAAGAACGGTAATTGGTATGGGGTGTACCGTGCTGGCATCTGCATTTTTAGGCTTTATGTTTACACAGGAAAAGATGTGGCACAGAAAGTTTTGGTATCGTTTTTTTGTAATTACGATGTATTTTAATGCAGGATTGATTCCGATGTTTATTACCATGAAAACGTTGAATTTATTGAATACATTTTGGGTTTATGTAATTCCGGCGATTGTACAGCCGTTTAATATTATTTTGGTAAAGACTTATGTAGAATCTATGCCAAAAGCACTGCAGGAAGCAGCGCAGATTGATGGTGCGGGTGTACTGACAATCTTTTTCCGCATTATTCTTCCTACGGCAAAACCGATTCTTGCTACAGTGGCGATTTTCTCTGCAGTGGGGCAGTGGAATTCATTTCAGGATACATTGATTTATATTACCGATCAAGGCTTATATTCGCTGCAGTATCTGCTGTATACTTATATTAATCAGGCAAGTTCTATAGCTGCTGCGGTTCGAAGCAGTGGTGTTTCTGCTATCAGTACATCACTTGCAACACAGCAGACAGAAACATCAATTCGAATGACAGTATCTGTTATTGTAGTACTTCCGATTTTATTTGTCTATCCGATTTTTCAGCGGTTTTTTGTAAAGGGTATGATGATTGGATCGGTAAAAGGATAGAAAGAGTGAAAAAAGTAAAGAGAGAGGAGAATTTCGTCATGAAGAAAAGATTTTTAAGTATAGCGTTGTGTGCTGCGGTATTGATAAGCGGCTGCTTTACTGGCTGCGGAAATCAAGGCAGTAGTTCAAATCAGGGGCAAACGGCTGGACAGGTACAAAATCAGGGAAATACAGAAAACAACAGCAAATATGCAGAATTTATCACAGTAGATGTATTTGACAGTCTGGCAAATTATCAGGGAATTCAGTCTGGATGGTTTGGAAAGATTGTAAAAGAAAAGTTTAATATGGAATTAAATATTATTGCGCCAAATGTTGCAGGCGGTGGGGATACCTTATTTCAAACTCGTTCGGCTGCAGGAAATTTGGGGGATTTGATTATTGTAGGGACAGAAAACGGACGTATGGCAAATATGGTAACAGCCGGGCTTTTAATGGATATGAGCAGTTTGTTAAGTGAGAAGGATGTTTTAAAGAATTATAAGATAGCGATTGATAAAGCAAATCAACTGGCAGGAAAAGAGGGAATTTATGGGATTCCAAGTGAGATTTCTGTACGTTCTCCACAAGAACCGGCAGGAGGATTAGAGCCGATGGTATCTCCTTATGTTCGCTGGGATGCCTATAAGCTGGCAGGATATCCGCAGATGAATACATTGGAAGATTTTCTTACTGTAATGAAAACCATGCAGGAAAATACACCGGCCAGTGATTCAGAAAAACAGACCTATGCGATTTCTTTATTTAAAGATTGGGATGGAAATATGATGGTAGGTGCAAAAAATATCGCTTCTCTTTATGGATATAATGAATTGGGATTTGTATTAATAAAAGCGGATGGAAGTGATATTCAGGATATTACATCTAGTGATGGGCAGTATGTCAGAGCATTGCGGTTTTTATTTGAAGCAAATCAGGCAGGTTTGGTTGACCCGGAATCGACAACACAAAACTATGATATTTTATCGAATAAATATCGGGATGGGCAGGTTTTAACATCGCTGTGGTCATTTCAAGGACCGTCTGTCTATAATACAGCGGAGCATAAAGCAGAAGGAAAGGGGTATATGTCAGTATTTATCGAGGATTCTGCACCATACTGTGATGGGTGTTATTCAGAAGGAAAGGCACAAACGATTATTGCAATTGGAAGTAAGGCAAAAGATCCGCAGAGATTGGCAGATTTTATTGATTGGCTGTATTCGCCGGAAGGAATGGAGATTTCTGGACAGGCAAACGGAGCAGGAGGTCCAGAAGGGCTGACATGGGAAATGTCGGAGGGAAGAGCTGTTCTGACCGATTTTGGAAAACAGGCGCTGCCAAATAATGATGTGACTGTACCAGAGGAATGGGGGGGCGGTTCGTGGAAAGACGGGGTGTCGGCTCTAAATTTAAAAACGCTTTGTCTGGGGGATTTCGATCCAAATAATAATGAACCATATTTAGAAACAATGTGGGCGTCTGTGCTGGAAGAAAACAATACTGAATTTGATTTAGACTGGCAGAATTATTTTGGGGGTGCTAGATCAACAGTAGAGATGCTGACTAAGAAAAATGCATTGTCGGTTGCGGCAGGAACTTCTTATACGCAGCCGGAGGAAACATCGGATATTACAACTTTGAGAAATCAGTGTAAAGTTGTGATTGTGGATGATTCTTGGAGAATGGTGTTTGCTGCGGATCAGACAGAGTTTGACAGTATTCTTTTGCATATGCAGGAAACGGTAAAAGGGCTTGGGTATGAAGAGGTTTTAGCGGTTGATATGCAAAATGCAAGGGATATGACAGCATCTCAGGTTCAGGCGGTGCAGGATTATAATAATAGATAATTATAGATAAAAGGGGAAGTTCCAAAAGGATGCTAAAATCCAAAAGGACGCTAAAATTCAAAGATAGGTCTGCTCCGAGCCCGCTTTCGCTTAGCATTTCCTCGTAGCGGACACTAAGGTGCTAAAATACAGCACCTAAGTGCCGACGGGAAATGATGACCCTGCGCAGACCTATCTTTGGATTTTGGCTGTGTATTTCAGCCGGAAAATAGCGTGTGTTTAAATTGCTTTTATTTTTTATTAGGTATAGGCAGCAGGATAGTTGTTGTTTTAGAATTGGGTGTTCTTTTTGGAGGAGTTTTTATTGAGATATTAGGAGGAGCAGCAATGACATATAAGGGAGTAAATCAGATTCTTTATGGAGGAGATTATAATCCAGAACAGTGGGCGGAAGAAGTTTGGCTAGAGGATATGCAGATAATGAAGCAGGCTCATATTAAGATTGTTACATTAAATGTATTTAGCTGGGCAGCATTGCAGCCGGATGAAGATACGTATTGTTTTGAACGGTTGGATCGGATTATGAATCTTTTGCGGGAGAATGGTTTTTTAGTTTGTATGGCTACTTCTACCGGGGCGCATCCGGCATGGATGGCAAAGCGACATCCCGATATTCTTAGAACGGATGGGAATGGGAGGAAAAGAAAGTTTGGAGGGCGTCATAATTCCTGTCCGAATAGTCCGACTTATCGTCTTTATGCTTCTCGTTTGGCGAAAAGGCTGGCAAAGAGGTATAAAGGGTATTCTAATATTGTGGCATGGCATGTTTCAAATGAGTATGGAGGGACTTGTTATTGTGAGAATTGTGAAAAAGCATTTCGGGAATGGTTAAAGCGGAAGTATAAAACGTTAGAGGAAATGAATCGTTGTTTTTTTACAGATTTTTGGGGGCATACGTTTTATGATTGGGATGAGGTAGTATTGCCTAATCTGTTAAGTGAACATTTTATAGGAGAGAATGGAGAAGAAAGAACCATGTTTCAGGGAATTTCTTTGGATTATATGCGTTTTATATCAGATAGTATGCTGGAATGTTTTCAGATAGAGTATCGTGCGATTCGGGAAGAAATGCCGGATATACCAATTACTACAAATCTGACGGGCGCAGATAAAAATCTGGATTCTCAAAAATGGGCAAAACAGATGGATTTTGTTTCTTGGGACAGTTATCCAAGACCATCTGATTCTGCGGCAGAAACGGCAATGAGTCATGATATTATGCGGGGACTAAAGGGGCAGATGCCGTTTGTATTAATGGAACAGACGCCAAGTGTAACAAACTGGCAGCCATATAATAAATTAAAACGACCCAAAGAGATGCGGCTTCTCAGTTATCAGGCAGCGGCGCATGGGGCAGATGCAATACAGTTTTTTCAGATAAGAAGAGGAAAGGGAGCTTGTGAAAAGTTTCATGGAGCGGTTATCGATCATGCAGGAAGGACCGATACAAGAGTTTTTCAGGAAGTGACGCAGTTAGGACAGGAATTGGAATTACTGAATGGCGCATTTTTGGAAAGCAAAACACCATCACAGGCGGCAATATTGTTTGATTGGGATAATTGGTGGGCGGTAGAGTATTCTGCTGGACCAAGTATATTGATTCGGTATTTAGATGTGGTAAAGGCATATTATACGGCGCTGTTTGAAGATAATATTTTGGTTGATTTTATTGGAGCAGAGGATGAACTGGAAAATTATAAAATAGTGATTGCGCCGCTGCTTTATATGGTAAAGACCGGATTAGAAGAAAAAATAGAGCATTTTACAGAAAATGGGGGCTGTTTTATTACGGGGTATTTTAGTGGTATTGTGGATGAACATGATTTGGTACTGGAGGGCGGATATCCGGGAACATTAAAAGAGGTGTTGGGAATCTGGGTACAGGAGCAGGATGCTTTGCCAAAGGGAGAGAAAAATGCTTTTTACTATAAAGAAGAAAAATATCCAGCGGAAATTTTATGTGATTTGATTTTATTGGGAGGGGCAGATAGTGTTAGTACCTATACAGAGGATTTTTATCAGGGAATTTCTGTGATTACCAGAAATTTTTATGGAAACGGAACAGCATGGTATGTAGGAACATCTTCAAGCAAAGAATTTTATCGTGAGTTTTTGTCAGATCGCTGTAGGGAGGCGGGAATTTCTCCTTGCTTTGTAACACCAAGTGGAGTAGAGGCGGCGATTCGGAAAGGGAAAAATGGGAGTTTTCTTTTTTTGCTGAATCATACCGAACAGGAGCAGGAGGTTGTGTTAGATAGAACGTATCGGGATTTGCTTTTCGGAGAAGTTTATAAGGGAGGAGAAAGGGTATTGATTGAGAAAAAGGATGTGTGGATTTTGATGGAAGTGAGATAAGGGGACGCAAGAGGACGTCAGATTTGAAAACGGTGGGCAGCCTCATACGCACCAACTTTAGGAGAATTGACAAAGTTGCTGTCTGGGAATTTTACGTT
>CAJUGZ010000026.1 GCA_910585855.1 uncultured Lachnospiraceae bacterium
TAAGGATTTGTGGAAAAAAGATAATCGGAACGGCTTTGGAAGAAGTGGTTTGTCGAACAAGCCCGTTCGAATGTTGCTATTTGCCGGGATCTTAATTTTTATGCACCAGTAGGAGTACAACTGATTGGAGAGGAGAAAAGAGAGGAAGAAGAGAGCAAACTATATAAATCCAAAGTTATATAATCAAGAACAAAGTGAAAAAGAGTTAGTAGATACTTATGCACTGGGCATCGATTTTGTCAAGTTATATTCCTGAAAACGGAGTTTCCTATAAAGTGCCAAATTCTTCTTATGTTCCAATGGAAAAGGTATTAGAATTATTGGCAAAGGATTTAAAGAAAGAAGAGGATGCTGTAAATCTTTTTTTAGAGATAAATCATATTTCATTAAATTTTCATCAATTTGATGCTTTAGTATCGTTTACCCATCAGTATGGTGTAGGTTGGTGGTTTTTTGAAGAGGAAAAACAATTACCCAAATTTATACGTACAAAAAATGGAGATTATGATCCTAATGAAGTAGAATATGTTTTTAGTTTGCATGACTATAAAGAAAGAAGAGCAGAGGAGGCAAAGGTCTTTAATGTTGGATATAAAGAAGAGGAATCAAAATAAAGGAAGGATAATGTGATGAAAAAGGGAAAACAATTGATTTTTATTGTTGTTTTATGTTTTATTTTTTTGGCATATTTCAGTATAGAACAAAAAGAGAAATTTATGATAACAAAGAAGTCAGTCGATGAGGAGTACCAAGCATTGGGTATTAGGATAAGTCAGTTCAAAAAGATAAAAAATGATTTTTTTGGAACATGGCAGATTGATAGGGTCGCAATGATTTCAGAAATGTATACTGGTACAACATTAGATGGGGGGAGAGAAGAAGATTTATTTGAACCAGAAGATTATATAGGATATGAATTGGAATATTCTCCAAAATTTATTCGAGTAGGAGAGGTAATATATAAAAATCCGATTTATAGAATTTGGATACAGGATGAAGGAGAAATTCAATATGGGGGGAGATTTTTTCCTACTATTGGTATGGTAATTGAAGAGGAAGGAATTGAGGTGGATTATTTTAATATACCAATTATTTTTATAAAGTTTAAACAGAAAATTACTTATCAAAAATATAACTTTATTCCGGTCGGAGCTCAATGTATTTTGCTTGATAAGAATACTTTACTGTTAGGTATTTGGGGAAAAATTCTTTTGGCACATAGAATTAGTGAGTATGAGGGTACAGGTAAGAATGATTAGAATAGGATAAGGGGAGAAAATTGAAGGTGGAGGGTGAGAGGAGGAATAAGAAATGAAGACTTTGTGGAGATGGATTGGAATCATTCTTTTTTGCAGTTTGTTTTTTGGGGGTTATACAAAAAGGTTTCCATTCGAAATGTGGTCAGAAGGAAGACAAACAAATGGCTTTATGGATCAGGTTGTTTTAAAAGATAAGGTAGAAGCACTTCCAGAGAAAATGGAATGGGATTTGGGAGTCCAATCGAAAACAACGGCTCTTGAGGAATTCGAGATTTATGTGAAAAAATTGTTTTCGGAAGAAAATTTAGCAGAATTGGATCAATTTCGAATTTCTCGTACAATAAAATGGGAAGAAGCTGCCCAATGGGCAGCAGATAGTCCTTATTTTGCCCATTTTGCTTCTTATCCAGAGTATCAGTTTTGGTCGGAAGGTGTGATTTTATTACAAGTTGATTTAAATGGAGATGGAAAAGAAGATTGGATCGAATATTTACCTAGTGTTGGACGTGATATGATGTACATCTTTAATTATACAGATAGTTTGGTTATTTATTTAAGTAATGAAAAAGGGGAGTATACCATTCCTTATTATCATTCCAATTTTGTTACAAGTTGGTTTTATAATGATTCCTTATCTGTAATTTATTATCAAGATGCATATTTTTTGATTTTTGAGGAAGCGTATTTGAATTGTTATGAGATGATAATTTATCAAGTGGAAGAAGGTGTACTGACAGAACGGCTAATCTTACGCTGGAACTATGGAGAGGTTTTGGCAACGACACTTTTTTGTACAGAAGAACAAAGAGAAATGGCAGAACTGTTTTGTAAGGAAGCGGAATTGTATTATCGAGAGGAGGGAGAAGAAGCGGATCATCTTTTTGAAGGAAATCAGGAAACACCGATTATGGAAGGTTCAAAGGAGCATTTCTTATTAGAACAACTGGAAAGGAAAGCACGGTATCAGGAGAAAGAAAGGTGGGAGAGAACGTATCAAGAAACATATGGAAAAGAGTACTCTTTTTATGTTTCATCAACTGTACCTTCTACTATATTTCTCTCATCTGAGCGAAAACCTTCTGCACTTGAAGAAGCTTTTCAAAGTGATTTGGATCAAGATGGAGAAATGGAATATTATGCAAAGAAAAAGTGGTATCTTGGATTAGAAATTTCTCTTCATGGTCGAAGTTATTTTTATAGAACAGGGGAACTATATGGAAATGGAAAATATGAAGGAAAAGAAGGATTACAATATGTATTGGTAAAAGATGGAAAATTGATCGATTTTAAAAGTCTTTGTGGATTAGAACTTTGGACGGAGGAGTATATGCCATCTATGTTTTGGGTAGAAGAAGAGAAAGGAGAAGTGATTACTTATGTGAAATATTATGATGAATATTATAAAAAAAGTTTAATAGAAGGATATGAAATTCGAGAAGGAAGTTATGAAAAGGTACTTTCGGTTTTATATCAGCCAGAGATTTTATTTACAAGGAAATATCAGAAGAAAACAGAGGAAGAAAAGAAAAAGGGATTGACTTATATGATTTATTTAGAACAAACTGATGAAACAGGTTATCCGAAATTATATGGATTGGAAGAAGAGCAAGAAAAAAAGTTGAATGAAAAGTTAGAAGAGTATACCGATGAGAGAAAAGGAGCTTTTTTAGAATGGTATGGTGGTGGGATACATTCGGTAAATGTTGGTATTCTTTCTGCTACAAAGGAGAATGTAGTTTTTTCCTATAGGATACATGGCTATTATAAATGGGAGGTTTGCTATATTGTTTTTATGATGGATTTAGAAACAGGGGAAATTCACGAATTAGAGTTTGATATGGGGGATTTGTGTTTGCAAAAAGCAGGATGGTGATGTTTGAAAAGCTGTAAGATTAGGGAAACGGGAAGTTGATATAGAAAGGAAAGCAGAGGAGGAATCAGAGATGAAGAATTCGTGGAAGTGGATTGGGGTAATGATTTTTTGTTGTTTGTTTTTTTTGAGTTTTACGGGTAAGACTGTTTTAGAAGATGAGGTAAAAGCATTTCCAGAGGAAGAATTGGAGTCAACGGCTTTAAAGGAATTAGAACTTTATGTGAAAGAATTGTTTATTGAAGGAAATCTGGAGAAATTGGAACAATTTCGAATTTCTCGTACTGTAGAATGGGAAACAGCGGATCAATGGGCAATGGATAGTCCTTATTTTGCCCATTTTGATTCTTATCCAGAGTATCAGTTTTGGTCAAATGGTGTAATTTTATTACAAGTGGATTTAAATGGAGATGGGAAAGAGGATTTTATGGAATATTTGCCTGAAACTGGAAGAGATTTGATGCTAATATATGACTATTGCCCAGATAGTTTTGTTATTTATCTAAGTAACGAGAAAGGAGATTATACGATTACTTATTATCATCCAAATTTTGCTACAAATTGTCATTATAATGACTCTGTATCTGTGATTTATTATCAAAATGCTTATTTTTTAATTTTTGAGAAAAGTGATTTTGATAATTATGAAATGGAAATTTATCAGGTGGAAGAAGGAATACTGACAGAACAGTTGATTTTGCGTTGGGAATATGGAGAAGTTTTGGCAACGACACTTTTTTGTACGGAGGAACAAAAAGAAATGGCAGATTTGTTTTGTAAAGAGGCAGAACAGTATTATCGAGAGAGGGGAAACAGCAGTCTTTTTCAAGGAAATCAGGAGAAGTCGGTTGCGAGAGGTTCAGAAGAGCATTTATTATTAAAAGAACTGGAAGTGGAAGCGAATCGTAAGGAGAATTGGAAGTGGAAGGACAGGTATGAAGAAACTTATGAAAGAAGTTGTTTTTTTACATCAGGGTATGCTGTAGGATCTAGTGCGCAAATGGTATTTCAAAGTGATTTGGATCAGGACGGAGAAATGGAATTGTATGCAAAGAAGGTTTTGCCATTTAATATAAAGGTTAATGGAAACTATTATTACAAAACAGGAGAATTATATGAAAATGGAAAATATGAGGGAAAAACAGGATTAAAATATGCATTGCTAAAGGATGGAAACCTGACGAATTTTGAAAGTCTTTGTGGATTAGATCTTTGGTCGGAAGATTATATGCCATATATGTTTTGGGTAGAGGGAGAGGAAGGAGAGGTAATTACTTATGTGAAATATTATGACGAATATTATAAAAAAAGTTTACTAGAAGGATATCGAATCAAAGAAGGAAGCTATGAAAAGGTACTTTCCGTTTTGTATCAGCCAGAGCTTTTGTTTACAAGGAAATATGAGAAGAAAACAGAAGAAGAAAAGGAAAATGTTTTAACTTATATGGTTTATTTGCAGCGAATTGCTAAAGAAAAATATGTTGTAACAGCATATCCTAAAATTTATGGATTAGAAAAAGATTTGGAAAAGAAATTGAACCGAGAGCTAGAACAGTATATCAAAGAGAGAGATGCTTATTCAGAATATCTGATAGAAAGTTATATTCTTTCTGCTACAAAGAAACAAGTTGTTTTTAATTATATTGCTTATGGTTCTAGGAGGGGAGATATATTGAAACTTAATTTTATGGTTGATTTAGAAACAGGGAAGATTCAGAAATTAGAAAATGAAGAAGCAGATTTATATTATCAGGAGAAGGGATGGTAGTAATATTTGAGTATTTTGTAAGATTAGAAAAATGAGAGGTTGGTATAGAAAGGGATGAAAAAGTGATGCAAAATAGAAGATATCAAAGGATTGGCGTTTTTGTGGTAGGGTTTTTGGTTATTTTGCTATTGATTTATCAGAAAAGGCAAGAGTTTGTTCAAGAAGAATCCACTTATGTAGAAGAACAAGAATCAAAGAATCTTTCAGCAACTTTAGAAGAGTCTGATTTGATTGAAAAACAGGGATTGGAAGAAGAGGAGGCAGACATTAAAGAAAATATATTTATTAGAGAAAAAGAGTATGTAAATGAATATCAAGATAATTATGTTCATATTTCTTATCCACAAATAACAGGTTTTTTTGAAGAAGAGAAAGAGCAAAGAATTAATTCGATTATCGAAGAAGAACTGAAGAAAGTTTTAGTAGAAAAATTAAGGGCAGGAGGAAATTTGTATTTTTGTTTAGAAGGGAATGTAACGTTATTAAATAAAAAGATAATTAGTATTTTTTACAAAGGATCGAATGGAGGAAATAAAAATGCCGGAGAAAAACGAGAGTTTAGTCGTGGGCTTATTATTGCAGTAGAAGAGGAAAAAGTTCTTGTTTTAAATGATATGATAACAGATATAAAAAAATTAAAAAAAGTATTGCGTGAGGATCAATTTGAACCTATTACGAATTGGAACAGTTATAGTAAACAAATTGAATATGAACCCTTTATGGAAGTTTGTTTTGAGGAAGATTATAGAAATGGAATTTATCATTCTGGTGACATTCATATGGAATGGTATACAAATGGAGAGTATTTTAATCTTATTTTTGATATGGGGATGTGTAGTTATGAGTATTCCGCTGCGATTGATTCGATCCGCTATTTATTTTCCGAAGAAATTTTAAATTTATTAAAACAGGAGGAATTTATTTTAGAAGAGGAAGAACTTTCTATAGAAAAAGAATCTATGGAAGAAAAAGAAAATGAGATAAATGATTTTATTCAAAAAAGAGGAAATTGGGTTTTAATGAATATTCCTCAATTTAATGGATTTTATGAAAAAGAAAAAGAAGAAAAAATTAATACAATGATTGAGGAGGATGCGAAAAAAATATTACGAGAAGCAGATGATTTATATGAAGAAAAAGAGCTTTATTTTGATTTTTTCTATAGAATTAAATTTGTAAATAAAAATATAATCAGTATATTTTATCAGGGAAGTCTTGGAGCACGTACTTCTAGTAGATATCCGGCGATAGAAGAAATGGCAACAACGATTGATATACAAAATGAAAAAATTCTTACTCTAAGTGATATTATTTTAGATTTTGATAAATTAAAAAAATTATTGGTAGAAGATGAATTTGAAAGTATTACATTGTGGGATGGTACTACCTGTCCATTTAGTAGTCGTTATGGAAAAGATCCTGATAAATTGGGGTGTTTGGATGAAAGCAGGATTCATGGAGAATATCAAATGGAAGAGAGCAGCCATACAGATTGGTATACAGATGGGGAAAATTTTTATATTGTAATAGGAGAATATAGGAGTTTTTATGAATTTAAAATAGAGATTAACAAAATAAGAGATATATTGAGTGAGAAATTTTTAGAGTTATTGGAAGAAAAATAATATTTATAAAAAAATATGCTGATTGTTTGTGAAATTTGATAAAAAATTAAGAAGGGTGGAGAAATAGAAGTGAAATATTTTTTGGTAACAGTGGATAAAAATTATACTGCACCAGTACCGATAGGCTGGTATGGTGTTTTAGATCGAAAATCTTTAAAGGAAAAAAAGTTCTATCAGATGCAGAAACATTTATTATTCTATATAGAAAATCAGATGCAGACGGTATTTACGGATATAATTATATTTCCTTGTTATCTTGTAAGCAAGCTGGTAAAAGATATTATAAGTTGTTATGATCCATTTATAAAATTTTCCAGAGTTATTTTTTATGATAGAAAAAAGAAACAAGGTATGACCTATTATCTTCCTTTTTTTTATAAAATGGAGGCAGAAGAGAAAAGGTATGAGGAAGGGAAACAGAAAAGAGAGATTATTTTGGAAAAGAAAGAATTAGAGAGGCATGTTGTTTTGGAAGTGAATACTTCTTTTGAAACTCTTGTTTTTATGCGTGTGGATTTGGTAGAAAGTATTTTAAGGAGAGGGGCAGTTGGAATTGGAGTAGAAGAAATAGAATAAGAAATTTGCATTTGATAAGTGCTATATTTTGTGTTATACTGGTTGGAAAGGGAGGTCAGGAGATTTCACAGAAATACACTTTTATCCGTAGAGCTATTGATGAAACTATGGTACGGGATAACAGGAGAAACAAACAGTAGGAATGTTACATTGAGCAGTAAGCGCAAAGAGGGATAGGTGGTGCAAAACCGCATAAAATAGTCATGAAAGGAAGCGTGAATTATGAGCAATCGAGAATTTGCAAAAAATTTGATAGACCAGATACCGGAGAGTCGTTTGTTTTATGTTATTTCGTATCTACAGGGGGCAGCAGTCCCGGACGAAATGCCGAATGTCGATACACGGGAAGCCTTTGCTGAATTGGACAGCGGCGGCGGTCATAGGTTTAGCGGCACGACAGAACAGTTCTTTGCCGAGTTAGCGGAGGATTGAAAAATGCTTGAAATCAGGTACTCTACAAAATTTAAGAAAGATTTTAAAACTTGCGAGAAACGCCGCTGCCAGATGGGAAAGCTTTAGCAAATAATTGATATGCTCCGTATACCTGCCGCTTTACCGCCAGAGCGAAATGGAGCTTTTTCTTTACCGCACAGGTACACACGCTGATCTGTTTGGAATGTAGCGATAAAAAGAAAATAGTGTTATTTTTTTTGGAGGAATACGAAGAGAGAAAAAACGTTCAAAAAAGAAAGGAGAAGCACAGTATTAAAATATAGGCAGTCTATATTTTGATCAGCAGGATATATGAACCGAGAAGAACAAACTATAAAAAGAAAATCTTGGAGTATAGGGGAGATGATAAGATATCTTAGAGAAAAACAGCAGATTAGTTTGGGGTGCTTGTCACGGGGACTTTGTTCAATGTCAACCTTATCTAGAATTGAAAATAATGAAAGAGCATTGAGTATTTTACTTGCGCAAAGGTTATTAGGACGTTTAGGATGGAAGATTTGTGAGTTTGAAAGTTATTGCAGTGATAAGGAATTTGATTGGTATGAGAGAAGAATAGAAATTCAGGAATTAAAAAAACAAAAAGATTTGATACAAATGAAGAATATGTTAGAACAATATGAAGCAGAAACTAGAAGTAAACAGCGAGATCATTTACAAGAGCAATTCCTGATGAAGGAGAAAGCATTTTTTATGATAGAGGAGGAAAAATACGAGGAAGCGGTTTTATTGATAAAAGAAGCGATTTCTTTGACTGTAACTGGATGGGAAGAAACAGGAATTTCTTTACTTGGATTTGAGGAAATAGAACTTTTTTGTATGCTTGCCGATGTTTATGAAAGATTACAAGAAAGAGAAAGTGCCTATCCGATCTGGGAGCAGTTGCTACATTATTTGGAAAATAGGAAAGTGAATAAAAGACAAATAGCAGAACCTTATACTTATGTGATATCTAGAATTGTTCCTTATATATTGGCTTGTAAGATGGCGAGAAAAGGGGCAGAATTATGTGAGAAAGGAATTCAAACCGCTTCTGATACACTGAATCTGAATTTTTGCTGTGAATTATTGTATTGGAAGGCAAAGTGTATAAAACAACTATATCAATATGGGAAAGTGGAGAAATCAGAATTAATACAAAGTTATCGGTTTGCATATTATGTATGCAGCAGTTTTGGAAAAATGGAACTGGCACAAGAGATACAGGAATATTTAAAGGGGGAAGCGAAAGATGGGTATCTATCCGATTAGTGAAGTAATCCGCCGAACGAGAGAGGGGAAACATATAACAAGAGGACAATTCTGCGAAGGAATCTGTGATGACCGAACATTAAGACGTATTGAAGTTGGAAAACAGATGCCAAGCAGATCAAATACAGCAGCTTTTATGAAGCGTTTAGGAAAAAATAGTGATTCATATTCTTTGTTTGTTCACTGCAGTGATGTAGAAGTGTATTTGGAATGGGAAGTATTAGAAAATTTAATTACCAATACTGAGTATGAAAAAGCCGAACTATATTTAGCAGAATTTGAGGAAAAATTGGATTTGGAAGATAAAGTAAATCAACAATTTGTAAAGCGGCTTCATGCTTTAATTGATTATCGCTTGGGAAGGATTGATTCAAAAACTAGAAGGATTCAATTAATAGAAGCACTGCGTTGTACGATTCCAAATTATCAGGAAGGAATAATACCAAAGGGAATTTTTAGTCGATATGAAGTTCGTTTACTTTGTAATATAGCAATTACTTATGCGGAGGAAGAAAACTATGAAGAAGGATTGGCTTTACTGCAGCAGTTAGAAAAATATTTTAAAGAAATAAAGGTAGATCAGGAAGAACGGGCGGTTAGTGAAGCGTTAGTATTGTCTAATTTGGCACAGACATTAGGAAGAATGGGAAGAATACAGGAGTCAATAGAGATTGCTGAACAGGCTACACTATTATGTGAAAGAATGAATCGAATTGGTATGTTGCCTAATATTATTTATAATATAGCATATGGGAAAGAGTTGCGTGGAGAAGACAAAGAAGCCTGTCAATTATTATTTCAACAGGCTTACTATATCGCTAAATTATGTGGGAACAATAAGATTAGTGAACATATTAAAAAACATATTAATCAAATTAAAAAATAATATTGATAAAATTATTCATTAAAATAATAGTCAAAAAGCGGTGTAATACCACTGTCTTCGGATGAGTCTATTGCTGGCTTTGGTTCATCTGCTTTGATTGGAACAGATATAAAAGTAAATAAAAGACAAGCTGTAAGCATAACTGTTAAACATGGTTTTTTTAAAATATTTTTCATATCGAAAATCTCCTTTCGCTTTAAGTGATTAGGTTAATAAGACAAGCAAATAAAATTGATTAATTTCTTAAATTTCAATTTGCTAATTAATAAAACTATTTTTATCATATATTATTTATATAGGAAAACAAGGGCATTTTTGGAAAAGTTTTAATTGAAATAATTTTTCTGAAAGTACCCTTGTTTTTTATTGAATTTATTTATATGCTAAATGTAACGATAGATAACTTAAATTTATTGGTAGTATAAATTAGATTTTTTCTGTGGTGTTTGATTAAAGAGATATGGAATTTAAATTCCTATCTGCGTTTTAGATAAGTGAAATAGTTTTAGAAAACAATTTTATGGAATTTTTAAGATTGAAATAGAAAAATAGAAAGTAAATTTGTGGGAAGTAGGGGTTTTTATAAAAACCGGAATTTGTCTCAGTGTAGAGCAGATTCCGGGAAAAGAAAGAGTTACACAGAAATAAAGAAAAGTGTGGAGGTGATTACATAAACCAATTGATTACTGTTGTTTGAAATTGAGTTAGAAATTTCAGGAAAGGTACAATGTAAGAAGAAAACGTTTTAAAGGAAAATAGGAAATAAAGTATCCCTGTCGATATTCTTTTTTTGAAACGGCAGGTTTTTTTATTTTATTTTTTTACATAAAGGAGCAAAAAGCTTTTACCTATTAATTAATTTTTTAGAAAGGAGAAAATAAAATGTGTATGCTTATAAGAGCAAGTGAGGTAGATTATGTGGCACATCATTTTGATGAAGAGTCTTTTGAAAGATTTGAAGAGATCTATGAGCTGGCAAGTGAAGGAAAAGTATATTTTTTATTAGAAGATATTACCGAGTTGTGTAAAATTTTTGCAAAAGAGTTTGAGCAATTAGAACCTCATCAATATGTAAAAATAAGGAGAATGACCTATTGGACGATTAATAGATATGGATTAGAAATTGGATTTCAGAAATTACTGGATGGTCTTTTTTACATTATAGATTATAATGAAACAGAAACAGAAGGCTATTTAAATATGTTATTGAGTAGTTATAATGAAGAGGCAATTTGTATTTTTTCAAAAAAATTGTTAGGATATGATTTAGAGTTTAGGAAAAAAATTTATCAATTATTAAGAGGATTGGAAACATGCTTAGAACGAGTGGGATACAAGGCAAAATGGATATTGAAAGATAGTGATAAATAAGATTAAAATTAGGAAGAAGAAGGAAGTTCCGTTCAATGGATGGATGAAGATGGATAAGAACAGGAGGGAGAATAGGTGGTCAAAACTTGCAAAAAGGTAAACGATCCTATTTTAGGAGAACCTGTATCTCTTACAGAAGAAGGATGGAAGCAAAATGGTTGGAGAAAATATATAACAGATACGATTTGGAAACTCTTTATTTAGAAAGAAGAAGTAAAAGTGAAAAAGGAGATTCTGGATGGTATATTGATTCAGTAGAAGATTCCATTGTAGAAAAAGAATATGAAGTATATTATACTTACGAGATTTTAAAAATAAGATTGGAAATTATGAAAATATTAGTATTATCAATTGGATATTTAGTGGTTTTAGAAAAGGATAAATTAAAAGCTATTTTGAATGATAAAGATATTAATTTATTAGAAGAGTTTGTTTTGTATTTTTCTTAGAGCTTGATTAATATTTTCTTATATGTATCTTTTTCATTGTAATTGAAAAACTTTTATTTCGTAATTATGGTGAAAAATTATTGTTATTTGGCAAAAAATTTGCTGTAAAATTAGCATATATTTGGATATTAATCAGGTTCTTACATCCTTACATCACGAAATAGAAAATAATGAAAATTATACAAGAAGGAATATGACATGATAGAGGTTACAGAGAAAGAATTTTATAGAATGTTAGATCAATTAGAAGAAGATCCCGAATGGGATGAAGAGGAAGCAGAAGCGCAAAGATTTGATCCAGAATTAAATGAATGGCATGAAATAAATATGAAAGATGCTAGAATACAGAATAGAAGAATCAATCAATTATGTTTCTCTCATTGTGTATTTGAAAATGTTGTATTTGATGATTTTTTTATTTATGATTTGTACATAAGAGATTGTACTTTTATTAATTGTTATTTTAAGAATTTACAGATTGATCAGGCGTTCGTAGAAGAAGATATTCTTATGGATATACGAGATAGTAATTTTTTAAATTGTAGATTTGAAGATATTACAATAGAAGCGTTTCAGATGCAGTCGGATATGGGGGGAACAAAATTTTATCAAACGAAATTTGAGAAAATTTATTTTGGGATAGATATAGCATTAGCAGCGTGTAGTTTGAAAGAATGTGAATTAGAAAGAGCAGAAATTATTGTAAATGAGATATTTGATAATTTATTCGAAAAAATGATCATAAAAGATTCTAAAATTCAGGCACAGTTTTCAGATAATATCATAAAAAATACAGAAATGATAGAGAGCGTTTTGGATATTGTTCATTTCAGTAAATATTAGAGGACAGCGAGAAGAAAGGATGTTGGAAATGAAACGAGAAAGGAATCAAAATGTAATAGAAACAGAGAAGATACTTTCTGGAGTGGAGAAAAAGAATATAAAAATTCAGAATAAAGAAATTGAGATATTAAAAATTTATGATTGTAAATTAGAAAATATAGAAATGGAACATTGTAAGATTCATAAAATATGGATAGAAAATAGTGTGTTGGAACAATGTAAGTTTATAGATGTAAAATTAGATAGAGAAGATGCAAGGATAGAAATACGAAAAAGCCAATTTCAGAATTGTGAGATAAACGAGTTTTATCTAGAAGCGTTTCAGGGAAAGTCAAAATGGATAGAAGTCCTATTTCAAAACACAAAATTTGATAAGATTTATTTTTCGACACATATAGAAATAGAAAAAAGTCGGTTTGAGTGTTATAAGGGAAATCGGATGGAGTTTCAGGGGGATCAAGTGAAAGAAAGTATTTTTTATAAAATAGAAGGGTGGAAGAGTCGGTTTCAGGGAGAATTTATTAGAAATCAAGTAAAGGAAGTTGATATGAGTTATTGTTTGATAAAAATGAAACGACTTGAAGTGAAAGATTTGAATTGTGTTTCATAAAGTGGACATTTTTAATTTTTAGGCTGCCTATTTTATAGGATTTATCAAGTTATATTTTATTTGTTTTGCAGGCTTAACAAATTCGGAAAAAATGCCAAGCGAATTGTAGTCGAGTAGTCGAATCGACCTATGATGTAGCAGGACAATTGATTTAAAGAAAAGAGTATGAAGAAAGATATAATTGGTAAAAGACATACAGGAAGATAAAAAATCTGGAATTTGCCGAACCACTATGTATACCTATGATAAAGCAAGAAATCAAATGACAAAAAAGGAGTGAAAATGAGGTATAAAGATGAAAGAAATAAAGGAAGAAGAGTTTTATAAAATGTTAGAAAATGAAAATGAAATTATAATCAGTGATATTTGTTTAAAGAATATTTTTATAAAAAATAAAAGGATTTGTTCTTCTGTTTCTATAAATAATTGTAGTTTTGAACATATAGTATTTGAAAATTGTAGTTTTGCTCAATTTAAATTCGAAAATTGTAGTTTTTCTCATTGTGAATTTTTAGGGATACAGATTAAGGATAATGAACATGTGTTTGATCTCACTAATTGTACTTTTTCTTCTTGTTTTATTTATGATCTAAAAATAGAGGCAATTGGGGAAGAATCTGATATAGTACGGACAAGTTTTTATGAAACGAGATTAAGTAATATGGAGTTTTATGTGAATGTATGCATTGGGCAGTGTAATTTTGTAAAGTGTACATTAGAAAATAATGATATAAGAGTAAATGAGATAGATGATAATATTTTAGAAAAATTGGAGATAAGGAATTTAAAAATAAGGGCAGGATTTTCGAATAATGAAATAAAAAATATTAAAATGCAGAATTGTAGATTTTATATGGATGAATTTTGTAATTGGAGGTGAAAAGATGAAAAAAATAGAAGAAAAAGAATTCGCTCAAATGCTAACAAATAATATCTTGGAATTGAAAGAACTTTATTTAAGTCATGTTGTTATAAAAGATAAAATAATTGAGGTGTTAAGTATAAAAGATTGTGAATGGATAGATGTTCAGTTTTTCGATTGCATGGTAAAAGTAATAAAAATTGAAAATAGCAGGTTTAAAAAATGTCATTTTGTAAATTTAAATATGTCAAAAGAAAATGCTCAATTTTATATAAGTCAAAGTGATTTTATGGAATGTCTTGTGAAAAATTTTCATATGAATTTTTCTCACAAGAAGTCAAAAGTGGAGGAAATAAATTTTATTTGTACAGAAATGGAAGAAATAGAGATTGTTGCGGATGTAGATATTCATAATAGTACATTTGAAAATTGTGAGATTAATTCTATCGAATTTTGTGGAACAGAAGTAGGTTCTTGTCATTTTGAGGATATAAATGGAGGATATTCTAAGTTTCAGGCAAAATTTATAAATAATAAGGTAGGGAAGATAGATTTATGGGATATTGAGGTGGAAGTGAATGATTTTGAAGTATAAAAGTATGGGTTAAAATTTAGAGGTTAAGAAAGAGATTTTTTGGTTAAGGATGTATTTAGATATCGATCAGGGAAACCCTTATTATACAAAAGAAGATGGAAGGGATTGGTTTTTTCGTATGCATTGGATTCAAAGGGTTATTACTGTATGCCAGAAAGCGGAAGCCGGGTACGGCTGTATCTGCCTTCGGAACGAGAAAGCGATTGCGGTTAATACGATTCGAATGGCAGGGGAACAAGCTGAACGTGCCGATCGTATTTCAAATCCAGAGAAAAAATCATTTTTAAATTGTTCTGGGGTAGGGGTGGAACTAACACTAGAGTTGTCTGATTGCACAAGAAGCAGGAAATTATTATGAAAATACTTATAATGAATTTGGACAGTTGATTCGGGTAAAAGAACAAAGAGGAGCGATACGAAGTACGATACTTACCTATCAAAAACAGGAGAATGGTTCGAAGATTACAAGTGATACAGAAAATCGTCGTTTGTATTCCGAATTGGATACCATTACCACACCGGGAGGAAGAGTACTGCACTTTGCCTATCAAAATGGAAGATTGGTTCGATTATGGGATGAGTTTGGAAGAGAAGTGTGTTATGAGTATCAGGAGAATCGGTTATCTTGTGTGCATTATCCCGATGGTGGGATGCAGACGTATTCTTATGATGAAAATGGGTATCTAGTTTCAATGGATGGAGAGAATGGCGTTTCATTTATTCAAAATACATATGATAGCAAAGGACGTGTTATCGTTCAAAGTTATCCAGATGGAGAAAACGTACAGATTCAATATGAATTAGAAAAAAAGAAAACGACACTTACTTTTTGAGGTACCAATCGAACCGAACAGTATGAGTATAATGCACAAGATTTGGTGACACATGCAATTTATGGAGAGGGACGGGAAGAATGTTATGTCTATGATTTGTGGGATAATCGAATCGAAGAAACGGATCGAAATGGAAATCAAACACGATGGAAGTATGATACCTATGGAAAGGTTTTAGAGAAAGAATCTCCAGTAGGACTAAAGACAATTTATACTTATAATGCGGATCATTTGGTGATAAGAGAGGAGGATAATGAGGGAGGGATAACGTGTTATCAATATGATGAGGCTGGAAATTGTATCGAAGAGAAGGTTCTGATTACAGAAGGAGAATGGCAAACAACACAGTTTACTTATGATTTATATGGAAGAATTCAAAGGATGCAAGATGCAAGAGGAAATCGCTCCTATTATGAATATGAGAACACCCATCATCATGCCCCCCTCTATTTATTTATGACGTTGTTAAAAAAGTACAAGATGCTAGTCATGATCCAAGATATTTAACAAAGGATGAAAAAATATTAGCTAATCAGGTTTTAAATGATATATATGATTATTATTTCTTGGGAAGTCAAGATGCATATAATAGATTGAAAGATGGAAAGCGAAATTGGCACGAATTAAAAAGAAATTATAAAGGGTGGGATTCCATATATATTAATCCAGATGAAGAAGATGATCTTGAGAATATAGTTAGGATAATTTTTAAAGTTGTTGAAGATGGAATAGAATGGAATATTAAGATTTTTCATTAACAATATTTGTACGAATTTATTCTTCATGGAAGGCAGGAAAAGGGTGTAGTTGCTCTTTTTCTGCTGGAATAGAATGATCCAAGAATTTTGAAAAAACAGGTGATATTTGGTATTACTTAAAAGTTTTGAAAGGAACAGAAAATGGATAATGTGTGTTTATTAAAAGAAGTGAATGAAGAAATAATAGGACAATTTTTTCAGAACGGTTTCAAGTATAGTAAAAGTATTTTTCTCCTTTTTTTAAAAGGAATAAAGGAAGAGTATAATTTAAGTATTTTATTGGATGATACTATATTAGAAAAGTCAATTTTTTTATTAGATGCTATAGAGAAAAAAGAAGAAAAAGCGGAAGTTATCAATAGTATCCTTAATATAATGTATGATGTGGAATATGACTATATTGGGAAGAAAGATTACATTGATCTTCTTTTAAAGTCTTATTTAGAAGAGATGGATAAAGGATATTATAATAGAAAAAATATAAAAGAAACTATGTTTTTGTTTTTAGAATTAGGAATAGAAAAGCAGAATCTAATCGAGGAAATGATAAAGCGGTATGACAAAGAAAAATGTATCAAGATATTTTCTATGATAGGGTTGGAAGTTGATAAACAGAATAGTTTAAGATATTCGGATATTGTGTATTTACTAGAGAGAAGGAAGAAATTATCGAAGCGATTTCGTTTAATTTTTCATTTTTATTTAATGACAGAAAAGGATTATGTAAAAAATATAGAAATAGCAGGAATTTATTTTAAACTTTATCATAATCATATGTTGACTTGTGCAGATTGGGGAATTTCTAGTAGGAATAGATATATTTGTTATATAGAGGAAGGAATTATTTCTGAAAAGGAGGAAGCCATATTTACAAAAATTGGAGATTTCTATTATAATTGTATGGAAAAAAAATCAAATTTAGGACAGAAAGAAATGTTAGATTTGGAAAAACAAGAAGAATCAGGGGAAGAGTTAGAAGAAGTGTTTGAAGAATTGAAAATTGTATCTTCTAAGTTTTCCATTCAATTAAAAACAAAACAAGTACAAGATTTGTTACAACAGTTTTTTCATGGAAAATCTTTATTTGAAGTAGCATTTCATTTGCCTTAATAGATACAATTTGAAAAAAGTAAAAAAATAATTGTTAGAAGGAGAAATGAAAAATGGATTTTAGTATTCAATTTGATGAAGTGAATCGATTGATAAGAAACAAATTATTTACTTCTGCTCGTTTAGATATTAATATGGATTTATTTTTCATTCTTTTACGTGGGATAAAAGAAAGAAAGGAATTAGCTTTATTATTTAATGAAGAGATTTTGGAAAAATTGATTTTTGTATTAGAGAAAATAGAAAATAATTATAGAAAGGCAGTTATAATAAATAGTATTCTTTTTATTATGGATACTATGAAATATGATTATAAAAAGAATAGGAATTATATGACAAATCTTTTTCAATCTTACTTAACTATAATAGAAGAAAGAGGATGGAAAGAGATAAAAGATACATTACATTTATTTTTTATGTTGGGAATAGATAAGAGTACTTTTATTCAAGAAATGTGTCGGCGTTATGATGAGAAAAAATGTGTGAAATTTCTTTTAAAGCTGGGAATTGATTTCCGTGAAAAAGAGAGAAAAGAATTTTCCTATCTTTCATTTTTATACGAACAAAATAAGAGAATGTTGACTCGATTTGATGTCGTTTTTCATTTTTATTTATTGACTGATCCAGATTATATGGAAAATATAGATATAGCTGGAGAATATTTGGAGTTTTATGGTAATAAGAAAGAAATTTTTACTAATTGGAAATTTTCTAGTCAAGGATGGGACAACAGGTATGTAAGAGATGGGATTATATCAAAGGAAGAAGAAGCGATATTTATTGAAATTGGGGATCTTTATAATGAATGTAAAGATAATAAAAGTAAATTTGATTTCGAGAAGAAACAAAAAGGAGAAAATGACCATTTTGAAGAAATATCGGTTTCCTTTATTTCTCGATTAAGAACGCCTAAAGTACAAAATTTATTGGAGCGATTTTTTCATAAAAAAACGATATTTGAAATAGCATGCTGCTTACCTGTTGATAATTTTGAGATAAATAATAAATAAGTATTTTTTTATTAGGAGAAAAATATGAATATAGTAAATATAATCGAAGACAAAATATTAGGATGTATGGTTTGTCTTGCAAATGAAACATGGCAGCCAGTAAAATGGGCAAAATATTTGAATTATCTATTGTTTAAAAAAAGAAGCAGAATTTGTTTTGGATTTGATCTTTATTTTTTAACGTAAATTTTGATGTAATTGGATGGGACATGGAGGAAGAAGAGATAGAGGAAAAGAAGAAAAGGACGTGTTTGGTTTATCAAGAATTTTTAAAACATGGAGATATAGTAGAAAAGATATTGTGGAAAGAATTTTTAGATGGAATAGATTGGGAAGAGGAGTTAGGATGGAATGAAAAAGAACAAGAAACCTATAGGAGAAAATATAAAACAAAAGAAGTTTTATTTCAGGACGTAACTGTAATAGAAGTTCGAATTTATTTCGATCATTATGCAGTGGTGATTTCTTTACCTTTTATAGAAGAAAATCTTGTTATTGTGGTAAACAATATATTTGAAAAAGAGGAGCAATATAGTTTTCTTATTGCAGAAGAAGAATCAGAACCTATTGAAATGGATTATAGAACGAAAGAATATTTTTTATTGACAAGTAAAGAATGATTTATATTATGAGTTGGAGAATTACATTAAGAAAGCTGCAAGTGAAATATAAGGAATGGAATAAATAACTTTGAGATAGGTTAAGAAAGAGAAGAAGATAATCTTTCATATGCATACTTTAGATAGTTTTAGCGGGACAGACATCGAATCTAACGGCTTTAGACGGTAGTGATTCCATTTTTAGAAGGGAGAAAATAAAATGTGTATGATGATAAACGCAAGTGAGGTAGATTATGTGGCACATCATTTTGATGAAGAGTCGTTTGAAAGATTTGAAGAGATCTATGAGTTGGCAAGTGAAGGAAAAGTGTGTTTTTTATTAGAGGATATTACCGAGTTGTGTAAAATTTTTGCAAAAGAGTTTGAGGCATTGAAACCACATCAATATGTAAAAATAAGGAGAATGACCTACTGGACGATTAATAGATATGGATTAGAAATTGGATTTCAGAAATTATTGGATGGTCTTTTTTATATTATAGATTATAATGAAACAGAAACCGAAGGTTAGTTAAATATGTTATTGAGTAGTTATAATGAAGAGGCACTTTGTATTTTTTCAAAAAAATTGTTAGGATATGATTTAGAGTTTCAGAAAAAAATTTGTCAATTATTAAGAGGATTGGAAACAGGCTTAGAAGGAGTGGGATACAAGGCAAAATGGATATTGAAAGATAGTGATAAATAAGATTAAAGTTAGGAATAAGGAAGTTTGGTTCAATGGATGAAGAGGGATAAGAACAGGAGGGAGAATAAGTGATCAAAACTTGCAAAAAAGTAAACGATTTTATTTTAGGAGAACTGGTATCTCTTACAGAAGAAGGATGGAAGCAAAATGGCTGGGGGAAATACATAACGGATACAATATGGAATCAAGAAGAAAAAATATTTGTTCTCTTTGATTTATATGGCTATCCAGTAGATTTTGTACAACAGATGGATGAAAAAATAAAAAAACGAAAAGAAGAATTAGCGAAGGTTTATCAAGAGTTTTTAAAAGAGGGAAATAAAATAAAAGAAGAATTATTTGAAGAATTTTTAAATGGATATTTTTTTGAAGAATTAATAGAGAAAGAAACATTAGAAACTTATCGAAAACGATATGCTACAAAAGAAAGTTTATTTCAAGAAGCGAAGATTGTGGAAGTCAGAATTCATCAAAGTGGTTATAGTGTAATCGTTTTGTTACCTTCGGAAAAGAATGAAATAACAGTTGTAAATTGGAATATTTTTGATTTAAAAGAAAGGAATTGTTTTTTCATTTGGAGAGAACCGAGATGGTTAAATGAAGTGGAAGATGAAATGTTTGGAAAATTAATTTGTTTTGCAGAGGAATGTATCATACCATGGTATTGGGGAACTTATTTGAATTATGAATTATTTGGAAGAGAAGAAGTAATTCCAATTAAGTTTGATCTAGACTTTTGCAATATGAATTTGGTTTCTTATTTGGATGAAGAGGAAACAAGAGAAGAAAAACAAGAATTGTGGAATGTTTATCAAGAATTTAAAAAAAGTGCTGAAATAATAGAAGATGTGTTATTTGAAGAGCTTTTTGAAGGAAACTATTTAGTAGAGTTAGGATTGGAAGAGAAAGAGTTAGAGTATTATAGAAGAAAGTATCAGAAAAGGGAAGATTTGTTTTCTGATATTAGAGTGGTAGAAGTTCGAATTCATTTATATGATTGTGAAGTTATTATTTCTGTACCATGGGAAGAAGGAGATGTAGCAATTGTAATTGCTGAGATTTGTGATAAAGAAAAGAGAAGTGGAGCACTTATTGCAGAAATAGAAGCTGAACCAGTATTAATGGAATATGAATTTGAATTATAAAAATGATAGAAAATTTAAGGGATTTCAACAGTTGTGTATAAAGGAAGATAGGTAAAAGAGCAAGGTTATTTTTGAAAAAGATGGAAAGAGATATGATAAAAGGATGGATATAAGTAAGAAGAGAATTTGAAGTGAAAATAATAGAGAAAATAAAAAATAGAAAAGGGGTATTTAAATGTATAATGTTGGTATGTTTCGTAAATTGAAACAAATTTATGGAGGAACATTTTATACAGAAGGAACAGAAGAAAGAGTGATGCAGTTAGAAAAAGAATTACAGATTACTTTACCAGAAGATTATAAGTTTTTTTTAAGAACGCTAGGGGAGGGGGGTTTATCAATGGTATGCCTTATATTTATGGTATCAATGATAAGGAAAAGGAAGGAACTTTGAAAGAAACCGAAAGCGCAAGGAGATTATATGGTATCGATTTTCATTATGTGGTAATTCAGAAAAGAATAGAGGAAGAAACATGGATTTGTCTGGAAACAAAAGAGGAAAATTATGAACATTGTAATGTAGTAGAATGGAGTTTGAAAAGAAAGACTGCGATTGGAATCGCAAAATCATTTGATGCGTATTTTAATCACCTAATGAAAGAGGAAGTTCAGAGAATCGGTCGATCCTTTGAGCGAAATCCGAAAGAAAAATTAGAAGAGAATCTTCTTTTTATTGGAAATGAAATGGGACTTCATCGAATATGGAATGGGGAAGTAAAAAGTCTGCCAAGAGGAGTGGGCTATAAACGAGGATGGATGGTAGTACGGGATGCACATATTACATTAGAAGAAGTGGTAGAGAAATTTAATTATTATTCTAAAAAAGTGACAGAATATGAAAATGGAAAGGAACAAGTGTTTTCGGATCAGAAGTGTATTGGAATATATAATATGGGACAAGGAGAGATTTATATTTCAGGAAATCTAGTTACTTCTTTTTTTATTATGAAGAAGAATTAGAAAAATTTTCAGAGGGGTTTGAAAAAGTAATTGTGTTTTTCACACATAGAGTATCAGAAACACATGGATTTACTGTTGTAGAAAATGGGAAAATTCGGAGATTTTATTTTTATGAGGAAAGTAATTTTTTTCCAGTTCGCTGTATAGGAGAACCTTTAGAAGAAGAAAAAAAGTTGGGATTGAAACTGGTAGATAGAGAGAATGAACTGAAAATAGATTGGACCGATGCAGATGGAAGTATAGTGAAAGAAGATAATATTATAGAGTTAGCGATGGAATTAACAGGAAGAGAAACGGAATTTTGTTATGAGAAAATAGTAGTATTGAAATTAGGATTGTTAAAAGAATAAAGGATGTTAATACAGAGCATAGCTTAGATATGGTTGGTGGAGGGTTAGTGTTAGTTTGTGCCAAGCAAGAGGTGATGGATAAAGTAGATTCTATTGTACAAAAGATGGATTAGTTACTGACAAAAGGAAAGTATGATAGAGTATGAAAGACCGCATTTTCTGTTCCAAAAGAACAATGAACGATTGATATATATATTTTTGTAATCGTTGCCCTTAATAATCGAGGAGAATTTCAAGAAGTGAAACAGGCATTAGAAGAAGCGAAGCCGCTTTGTGATACTGCAGATGTTTTTTCTGAGTGGTATTATTTACATGGATATCTTTATTATAAGCAAGAACAAGTACCACTGGCAGATTGGTATTTTCGTTGTTCACAGCTTCACTCCACACAAGAAGAAATTAGAAAGAAGAAGGAAGGGTTTTATATGATTAGTATACAGAATAGAGAAGAGGGATAGAAACAAAGCAGGAAAAAGAAAATGGATTTATGTGCACACCAATGCAGAGGAAATATATTATGGAAGTAGCGCATCGGTGGCACACGAGTTGTTTGAAAGTTTAATGCATGAAATTCCATTTTATTGGTATAGAAAGTATGTTATTTTGTCAACCAAGGTATTATATTTTATATTCTTTTAATAATTGATTTCGATAATCAGAATCTTTTGAGGAACGAGCCAAATCCTCATAACGTCCATTTTGAATTAATAAATTGTGTAATTTACAAATACGTTCGATACCACATTCCATGCCACGTTCCATACCACATTCGATACCACGCTGTTCCCCTCGTTGCTCCGCTTCCTGTATCATCTGGTTATAATCTCGGATGGCTTTTTCTCTGGCTTCATATTCCAGCCGTTTTTCTTTGTCTTGACTGATTCGCTGCAGCTGTTGGTAGGCATGATCGATATAAACATCTTTTTTAGCTAACATTTCAAAGTCCTCCTTTCGTTCGGCATTGATAAATTTTGCCCATAATAGAATCCGGTTGCTATCTTCGGTTAATTCTTTTGGAAGTTTTGGAAGTTCTAATACGTGAAATTCCATTTTGTCGGTATAGAGGGTATGCCGTGTTTCTTCCAGAATCCGAAAACAAGAATAAAATTCGGTATCTTTGGGAAAGAGAGTAAAGTTTAAAATATTGATACTGATACATTTTTTAAATACATCATACGCTTGCCCTTTTTGGATTTGTTCGGTATACATTTTGGCTAAATAAAATAATGATCGATCCGCCCATACTTTTAGTTCGGTTAGTTGGATTTCAATATCAATTTCAGTGTTGTCATTCATGGAAATACGGACGTCCAGAATTCCCTGTTTTTCCTCGTCATGTTCTTTTCGAAGATTGGTGTTTAAAAGATGGGTTTCTGTAATGCTGTTTGGATCTAATTTTAAGATAGCAGATAAGAAACCAATACGGGTTGTTTCATCTGTCATAATCTCCTTGAAGGCAAAGTCAACTTTTGGTTTCATTAAGAATTCTGTTATAAGTTCCATTATAAATTCCTCCTATGGATGATTTTTGGTTGTGGCTTTCGTTAAATTTATTCTTTTCATATTTTAGCAGTTTTTTATTAGGAGTAAGTCGTATAACGAGATTTCTTGGTTCGTATTATTTTTACTTCTATATCTAATATACGATAATTTGTCAGATATGTAAAGATAAAAAATGGTAATACAAATTTAGATAGAGGAGTTTGTTATCAGGGGGAATGAGTATGTATCATAACAAAGAGAACCGTTCCAGAAGGTAAGTTATGATTATAATTTATGGAATCAAGTCTGTCAGGTAGAAATAGAAAAGAATGAAAACCATACAAAAAGGGTACAAAAGAATTTTTATGATGCAGAAAATCTTCGCTATGAAGTGGAGGAAGGAGGGAATCGAACAAGATTTTTAACAGATGGCTGGTCTATATTGGCAGAAGTCGATCAAGAAAATCAAATAAAAAAGCGTTTGATTCGGGGATATGGAATTGTAGCATCCGAAGAAGAGGGTTATCATACGTATCATATGAATGAACATGGAGATGTGGAACTGATTCTGGATGAAGAAGGAGAACTCTGTAATCAATATCAGTATGATGCATTTGGGAATATAACGAAAAGAAAAGAATTGACAGAAAATCGTTATACTTATAGTGGAGAAGCATATGATGCAGAAACGATGCAGTATTATTTGCGGGCAAGATACTATCATCCACAAATAGCAAGATTTACACAAGAAGATCGTTATAGAGGAGATGGGTTGAATCTATATGCCTATTGTAAGAATTGTGCAACGATGTATACCGATCCTAGTGGGTGTGGAGCGAAAAAGGCCGATCCTTGTGGAAAAGAAGAATCAGAAACGATACAAAAGATACGAGAAAGTATGGCAGAAAATGGATTGAGTGAAGAGGAATTTCTTACGCTTATGAGAAAGTCGTCAAGCAAATTGACCATAGAAGAAGCGATTATTATGGAAAGAATAAGAAAGACCGTTCCTATGCCAGATAGAAATACCCCTTTACAAAAAGTTCTGAATTCCAATTATGTATCGGGTTATTTTGATGGTGGGTATTTAAATGCGAATGAGGGGAAAATAGGAGGTTGTGTTACTACAGTAGAAGATGCAGCTGTCATGAAGAATCCGAATATGATTTATTATGGGTTACGCATGGATTATACTGGTTCTCCGTTTACTCCAGATGATGATTTTGTTACAGCAATTATTAGAAGAATTAGATTTTGTATTTGAAAAAGTAGCGGTTGTAAAGTATCGAGGAGATGAATTTATTGCCTCTTTTATTGAAAAAGATAAAATTATGTTATATACACTATCTGTAGAATTAGGGAAAAAATATCAAATGATAGAGCGGAATCGATTTGAGTATTTTTTGTATGTAGATTTAAAAGAGATAGAGGAGATTGTACAGAGATAAGTACCTATCAAAGGATGTAATAAAAAATATAGAAGAATTTTATTTAGAAGAAAGAAAGGAATAGAAATGAAAATGAAAATTGCAGGGAAGCGAGCCATTTATCAGGAAAAAGAATATGAATTTCAGGAATATAAAGGAATTTATGCATTAATATCGGAGGATGAAAATGATCTCGAATTTGGTTTTGAAAAGATAGAGGAAGGATATAGAAAATTGGTGACACTAGAGGAAGTGGAATTTGTTTTTGAAAAAAAGAGTATCGTATTATATCAAGGAGAAGAATTTCAGACTTCTATCATTACACCACTTTACAACTTTTTGAAAAATAAAATAACGCACAAGGCACTTTCTC
>CAJUGZ010000027.1 GCA_910585855.1 uncultured Lachnospiraceae bacterium
AATTATCGGATTCCGTCTTGGTATAATACCGCCCATCATGCCCATGGTCTGCCGCTGCAAAATGTTCCGCATGGTAACCATCCAGTTTATCTGCATTTCCCCCATCTTTATTTGAAGTAATTATAATTTTCTTACTAGCATTGTCTGCACTAATGGTGATATTTGAACCAGCTTGCAACACAATCGTAGATGTTTTTTCATTTGCTGTAACCTTTAAATCTCCCACATTAATCCTTGAGAAAGCGTATTGGTTCACCTCTGCTCCCGCTGCCATTCCATCCAGCTTTCTCTTATCCGCTGCCGATTCCAGCCCATCCGCCTCCTGTGTCGCTACTGCAGTTCCCGCTTTCCCTGACCAGTTCTCTTTGTCCTGTGAAGTAACATGGATATTCCCATCTTTGATATGTTCCTCTGCCTTTTTCTGTATCGCTTCTGCTAGAACTTTTAAAAATACATCATTGTTCAGTAAAGCACTTTTAATCTCATTCTCTAAATCCGCCGTAATAAATTCTTTCTTCTCCGTCTTATGTATTTCTGACGTAAATTCTGGCGGATTTTTTACAATTAAATTCTCCATAAAATCACCCCTCTTTTAAAATTTTTTTCTAAAAATCCTTTCTTCTTCTCACATCTAATTCGGATCAATTTCTGCATCAAAAGCAATATGAGTTGCATCAATATTATATTGTTGAAGAGTTACCGCCATTAAGTAATCATTAATTTCCCTATCAAATACTAATTCTAATGTAATAAGTCTTTTATCAATAACCGTATCGGGTGAATGTGTCGAACGTTGAATTGAAATATTTGCAGTATGAATTACAGAATTACTTGGCAGTTCACATTCTAATCCATCTCCAAAATCAAGTGTAGGATCTACTCTCATTTCAACTGGTAATGCTAATGTAAGATAAAAGAATCTTTTGTTTGTAGTTGAAATTGCAATTCCAAGGTATATAATAGAATCATATGTTCCTCTATTGATTCGATAATAGTATCTCTGACATTTCAGTAAATTTTCTACCAGATTCGGTGAAACATACCTTGTTGCTATTTCACCATATTCTAACTTTGCCCATTTTAATTTTAAAATTGCACTGTCATTACTCCCATCACAATAAATCTCTGTTTTTAAAAGTTTTCGGCTAGAGTCATACGACATTCTTATTTTATATTCCTCTACTTCAGTATAACTGTAAGTATTATCAACATCTTTTATATATTGCGTATTGCTATAAATTTTATTTTCTGCTGTACAAACACTAAAAGTAAATGTTTGCTCCACTTCATCTAATTCTACAAACTGACAAAAACTATTTTCATGACCGGTTCGATACAGTTCAATATAACCATTTCTTACAAAAACTGTCCCATTCTGTTTATACCATCTATCGATAGTATATTGATCCAAACTATCATAAATACTTTTCCCTCTTTGATTGATTGGATTCTTAAAATTAGAATTGATAAGCAAATTTGGATTACTCATCCTTTCTCTCATATCCTCCAACTCTTTCAAAGTCACCAGTTGTTCCCAATCCGTCCATTGATTCCAATACTGCGACTTCCGATACATCTTCCCTCTGTAATCCACCCCAACGATATTTTTATAGCCATTTTCTGCATGTTCATCCCCATAGACAAAATAAGTAAGATGCGTCCATTCCGCTGAATAGGGATGTCCATTCTCTTCGGATGTCGTACCTTCTATGGAATAAATTTGTCCTGCTTGGTAGTTCTCTGGATTTTGTGTTATCTCTGCTGCCTTTGGCATAAGCAACTGTTTCAAATCCGAAATGGAAGCCATCTGCTGCCATCCCAACCATCTGCCTTCTGTCAATACATTAAAGTACCCCCCCGAACTGGAAGCACACGGATGCCAAAATATCATCCGATTCTCTTCCGATTGATTCGGATGATTCATAACCTTGAAATATCCTTCGTTCTCCCTTTCATCTGGTGCATGTTGTGCCTGTTTCACATAATAGATTCCATTCTCCTGCACCGTCAGCAGATCGGCTTTTTCTAACTCTTTTGAATAAAGACGAGCCTTTTTTTCTTCCTCAATCAGAGCCTTCAAAAAGACATTATTATTCAGAAGTGCCCCTTTCACTTCATTCTCCAAATCTGCTGTAATATAATCCTCTTCCTCTACTTGATAAATCTTCTCGCTAAATACTGGTGGATCGTTAATCGCTAAATATGCCATCCTCTTCTCCTTTTCTTCCAATAAAAATACCAACTAAAAAATCTCCTGTAACGAAAACTGAAATCGCATGTCATCGTCCTTTCCTTTTGGAAGAAACGTTTTATAAATAATGAGATCTCCCTCTTCATCAAAGATACCAAGCTCCGATAAATAGGTATTCGCCAAATCAGCTTTACTTAATCCTGATTCATACTGACAAGTGGTCGGAATCGGATAATTGTGTTCATCCAACTCTATCCTCAGTAACTCATGGCGTAAAGAAACTTCCTCTCCTGTTGTAGGCAGCGGAATACGGTTTTCATCTACTCCACCATCTCCGTAAGCGATATATTTTAGCTTCGGCAGCGGAATATCTCCGGCGTGCGCTTTGCAAAGTTTTTCTCTCCCCTTTTGTGTAATCACAGCATCTGCCATGTCATTTCACTTCCTTTCCAATCAAATATCTTCATAATGAATGATCTGAGAATCATATCTTCGTGTTCCGTTATAACGATATGTCCCATCATACCTGCTTAAATGATAACCCACCGTCAAATCCACTTTGAAACGATGCGGCTTCTCCACTTCCATTTTCATGGAAAGAGCCTCCTCCATACGAATTCTTTGTACTCGTTCAAAAATATAAGTTAGCTTTTCTACTCTCTCACAAATCGGAATCCATGCGACTATCCCGCTTAAGTTAATTCCCCAATCATACTGAATCGGAATCGGATAATCATGCCGCATCGAAAGCTTTACCGGATAAAAATCAATCTTTGAACCAATTTTATATTTGTCATACCGATAACATCCGTTATATTGCGCTGTTCCATCATAATACAAATAAGGCACATTCCGTCTAGGGTAACACTCACTTATCAAAGCGAGTTCACTTTGATACCAAATCGGCACATCCAACTGACTTCGCATTTCTCCTATAAAAATCAATAACAAATTTGCTGGTATCATGTCCTGCACCATGTCCCGGATGCTATGCAATACCCGTAAACTTTGATCGTAAATATGGAGTTCCATCTCATATTGCTGAAATCTGGTCTGCAATTCAAATCCATCTACTCCAACCACTGCGTTTAACTCTTCCAATAATTTCTTCATCGTGTAAGGCAAAGTTAAACACCAACGACGGAATACTTCGATTCGTCTTTCCTCGATTCCAGCTCCTGCACGTGGCTTAATTCCTAATAATACTTCATATCGTTTCATTCCTTGTAACGTTGCCAAGGAAAGAAACGCATCTGCTAATCGTTCCTCCAATCCCTTATACAATCGCTCTATTTCTGGATTTTCTACTTTTGCAATTCCTTCCATTTCACGATACGTAGAAGAAACAGGTGGAAAATAATTTTGTAATTTTATTTCACGCTCCAACAAACCCACCTCTCTTTACAATCGCATCAGGGGAAGCAACATAATTCCCCGCTACCTCATTAATCATCAAATCATACGCATCCAGCACACCTTCTACATCCAAAAAAAGACTTTCTAGCTTTGATACCCGAACGACAAGCTGCTCCACATCTGATTCAACGTCAAAAGATACCTGTCCGCTGCCTCTTCCAATTCTTCCTGACACATTTCAAAATCATATCCCGTTTGAAACGTCAAATTTACTGTAAAATATAATAACTCTTCTTTCACTGCCTGAACCGTCACTACATGTCCAATCGGTGCAATTCCATACCCTTTCCCAGTATTTAACTCTGGATCGATTTCCTCTTTCACAGTTTGCACTAATGCATCTGAAGGAACACCATAATTCGAATCTAAAATCACAAGTTTGACCGTCCCACCACCATTCCAAGCCGGATATACTTTTACACCACCCACCCCTGCAAGAGTATTGACCTTTTCTTTATAATCCGCAAGATTCCCACCATACGCCTGTGCTTTTAAACTATTAAAATATCTTTTTCTCAAATGCTCCGTTTCCTCTTCATCTTCTCCCGGAATCAAAAGTTCGGTTAATTCCGCTTTTGTCAGTCCTTTGATATAAGAAATAGGAATCATACTGCCAAAATATTGATTTCCCTGCGAACCTTCTGTTTCACATTCCACTTGATAAACACCCATTGAAATTTTAGACAGCACGGTATAATTTAAGGTATCCAAAGAGAAACGAGAATGAATCGGAATATCCATATTAAATTCCGCTTTTAGCACCGCTTTTGTGGCAGAAGTAGGAGAAATCCCTCGCTCTGCACAACGCCGAATCAGATACTCTCGATTTGCGGTATTAGCAAACATTTGTTCGTACATCCAGTCCAACTCAATATAGGCTTTTGCTAGTTCGGCAGCGGCTGGGGCAAGTGCATCATACATCACGCTTCCTTCTCGTTTATCTATTGTACTTGGCACATTTTCTAACATTCGCTTTAAAATTACTTCAAATGTCTGATTTTCATACACTAAATCTGCACCTCCTTTTCCACTGCCAATTCTCCTTGTGTAGTTTTTACACAAAAGGTCACATGGACACACCCTCGCTTTTTTGTTTCGAACTGAAAATTAGAAACCTCTGTAATGCGATCATCCTGAAGCAACGCTTCTGTAATTCTTCTCTCAATTTCCGGCAAACAATAAGAAACTGGTTTTCCAATTAAGTCCACCAGTTCCACTCCATAATTCCAACTATAGATGATATGTTGATACCGTTCCGTACTAAGAATTTTATAAATCGTCTGTTTCATTGCTTCTAAACTATCTATTGTGCCAGCAATTCGTTCCTCCTCTTTTTGCATCCGATAAGTTCTTGATGTCTGCTCTCTTTTTACAAAATCCTGTTGTAATTCTTTTGCCCCTGCTCCACTTGGCAGCATAACCTCTCCTCCTATTCAAGCCGATCCCATACCACATAGGTATTAGCATGTTGCGCCTGAAGCAATAATACTCTCTCCCCTACCTGCAAAGCATTTTTTACCTGATAAACTTTCTTCCCTTTATATTCATGTGTATGCTCTGCAAAAGCAGCTTCCCCGCTACCTCCACTTCTCTTTTCTGTTTCATGCTCCACTACCATTTCAAGTTTATAATCCCGAACATTTCGAGTTAAAATTAGAAAATCCTCTTTTAACTTCATCTTCTGTTCTCCATCTATTTGAATCAAAAGTGGATTCGTTGACAACACCGTTCCAAACAAAATATCAGAAGGACTACTCTCCTTTACGGCATCCATTGCCGCTTCTTTAATAACCGATAATAAAACATCAAAATCAGGCAACAAAATCACCCCCTATCAAAGTCAAATCCATCGTATGTTCTTGGTGATGAAAGGTATGTGTGACCTTCTCACATAACATCCAATTTTGCACCTTTACATCTCCCAAATCAAGTTTCACTCCAATCAAACAGCCTGCACGCACCCGACTATCTCCTACTACACCAGAAACTTTTAGTTTCCGTGCAACACGATTGTAATACTTTAACAGTGCATCTGCCTTTACCTGACCATTTTCTCCCTCTTTTAACGTGTCATAATACTGTAAAATGCCCCATTGATTGATTGTTCCAGTATCCTTCGCCATATAAACATCTCGTTTACCCGTAGTTTCATTGTCAAATGTAAGTTTGATTTGATTATAGACATCCGAATCAATACTAGAAGAATAATCATAATTTTGACCAGATTGTGCATCCACTAAAATTCCAACCTTCATACTCTCAATCGACTTCAAACAAAGCGTTCCAAATTCATCATAAAGGCAATACATCTTTCCTGTGTTCAAAAGCGTTTCATCTAAAGCATTTTGAATAATATCAAACAAAGATTTATTCGATTCTGCTTTTTTAGGAATGATATAACTCGTATCCTCTACCATTCCCATATTTAATTGGAAGTCAGATACAATCATTTTTAACAGATCGGCAGCGGTCTTACTGGTATAAACATAGGTATCTGAATTATTCAGATACCTTAATTGATCATAAGCGGTAATTTCTACCAATGCTTCCTTATTCCGTTTTCGTGTAAAAATAAACCCATAAAAAAGATTGACACCATCTACTGTTAGACGTACCGCACTTCCTTCACGAATTGCTAGAATCGAATCTTGCACCACACGAAACGTCAGTTTACTCGGTGTTGCTTTTCGAACAGTCGTCCATTCAATCCCACTTTCCACGACAGGTTTATAACAAATTCCATCACTCTCTATATACAATTCTACATTCATTCCAATCACCTCAAGAAGGTAAGACAAGAACCTGTCCCGAATAAATCAAGTTTGGATTTTTAATCTTATCCTGATTTAACTCATAAATTTCTTTATGTTTTGCTCCATTGCCAAAAAATTTCGCTGCAATACTCCACAAACAATCTCCTTTTTGTACGGTATACGTTTTCGCTTCCGGCGCACGATCCGTTTCTCTGCTTGGCGTTTCTTCCACAACAACCTCCTTTTCATTTCCAGAGGTTTTCAACTCCAATTTCTGTGTAACACGTTCCAGATATTGTTTCAGATTTACGGATACTTTCGTATCAAAACCCTCCTTCGCATCATCCACAATACTATAATCCTCCAAAGATACCTTCATATCTGTTCCATGTAAAAGAACTCCTGCTGGCGTAACACGAGATAAAATAAAACGAATGGGTTTCATGGACGTTTTCCATTCTCGTAATCGATCCAAATAATAAGCTGCCGGATGAAACCCATCCACATAATGAGCATAAGGATAACGACTATTTGGAAGCTCCAACTCAAAACTAATTTCGGTCAATCCTGCTGACTTCAGAAAATTCACTTGTGTTCCATCTATTAAATCTACTGTTTTATTCTGATTCTTTATTTTCATTGTAATTTTAGAGGGCGTAACCGGAAATAAAATTTCTTCTAAATACAAATCATAAGCCATAGCTCCCTCCTTAATGAACACCAGCCGCCGTCATCTGCATGGTTTCTTTTAAATTTTCAGCCAAATAATCGACCATTCCATCTAAATCCGTATTTCCACTTACCTGATTTGTAATTCCACCCATTTCTACTTTAATTTCTGCCGTGGTAAATCGGTTAATCGCTTCTTGTTCCGCAATATCTCGTAAATATTTCAAATCTTCTTCTGTAATATCCATTGAATCCTTGATTTCCCCAGTATTGCCCGCTATATCGCCAACATTTTTGGCAAGTCCCTCCTCGTAATTGCTCAAATCGTCATAGTCACCTGCACCCGGTATATTGGTATCAAACAGACTGGAAGGATCGAAATTCGCAATGCTTTCATCAATCCCTTCACCGAATGAATATCCAGCATCCCAAGCCTCCCCGTATTTAAACCGCTCAAGTTTCATATCATCAGCGTTCATTTTTTCCATTATCTCGTCACCCTCGCCAAAGGTTTCATCAACCCAACCGCCAAGAGAATCACGCCAACCTTGAACACTTCCTGCAAGGTTTGAACCGAAGATTGCATCAATAGCCGAAGCCAACGTTTGAAGAATTTCAAGCACGGTATCAGCCAAGCCAAAGAACAAACGTAAAACTGCACCGATAGGATCGGTGAACACATTACCAATAAAGTTTGCTACTTCTGCCACAAGGTTATAGATAAGCACGAACACATCCACAACCAAATTCCACAAGGCAACAAAGATATTGCCGATAAACGCAAGGGCAACCATGAACGCCCCGCAAATTATACCTGTTGCGGAAACGGAAGTTCCAGCGAATTTATTCACCGCCGCCACTGCCGCATAGAATAATGCTATCAGAGAGATTATAAGAATCATGATCCACATGATAGGACAAGCATACAAAGCGGTATTCAAGCCATTCTGTGCCGCAATTTCCTTCGCTGTAGCGGCTGTTAAAGCCCCCGTTGCTGCTGCATGAATCATCTGTGCAACCGCCATTGCAATATGAATCCCTTTGCTGATTGCACTAATAGCGTTTGCCGCCAACTGTGCCCCGTAGTAAACTGCCAAAGCCCCAGCTACGCCGTAAATGATAGGGGATAGCCACGACCAATTTTCACCAACGATTTCAGCAACACCTACAAGCAAATCAAAGATTTCAAGAGTAATACCTGCCACCATGGAAAGTGCTTCAATCGCATTGGTCACAGAGCCCTGAAACGCTTCACTATTGGCAATTTCATTCATTCTTTGAAGAACGGGCTGAAACGCCATCAAAGCGGTATTTTGAAAAGAAGTCCAAATCTGCGAAAAGGTTTTTGGCATCTGTTCAAATTTTGCATTGGTATCATCAGCCGCCGCAAACATAGCTGCTTTTACAATGTCAGCGGTGATTAGTCCTTCCGCTGCCATATCCTTTAATTTTCCCTTTGGAACTTCCATATAGTCAGCAATCGCCTGAATTATATTCGGAGCTTGCTCCAAAATGCTGTTGTATTCCTCACCACGAAGAACGCCTGAACCCATTGCTTGTGTAAGCTGCAACATAGCAGCATCAATGCCCGCCGCTTCCGTTCCGGCAATGGTAAATTGTTTGTTTACCTGTTCCATAAAGGCAATAATTTCTTCCGAACTACCAAACGCATCCCCCGCCATAAGTCCAAGTTTGGAAACGGCAGCAGCGGTTGCCTGATAACTACCCCTTGCCCGTTCCGCTGAAAGATAAATCATGTTCTGCAAATCCTGTGTGGTTTGCAGCCCGTCATTCATCAGATTCAAGCGGGCGGCTGTAGAAGTAAGCTGATCCGATAAGTTCAACGCCGCTGAAAGGGTTTGAATTGTGGCGTAAGCTGCAACCGCACCCTTGATTGTCTGCATTAATTCACTGGCTTCATTCGTGCCTTCTTCCATTTCACGATTGAATCGCCCTTGTTCGTCAACATTATCACGGATATATCTTTCCGTATTGTCTATTGTCTGCGATAATCGCAAATAGGCTTCATTTGCTGCCTGAACATCCATGTTGTCAACAGCACGGTTCAGATTTTCCTGTTCCTGAACTGCCTGATCTAACTGCCCCCGTAACTGTTCCAATTCCGCATTTGCGGTATCTGTACCCATATTCAGAGGGTTATTTTCGATTGTCTGAATACGCTGTTGAATTGCTTGCAAGCGGTTTTGCATATTGGATAAATCCGTAAAACCACCGGGCGGTAAGAAGTCCATATCTGCCGCTGTCTGCACAATCCGTTCCTGTGTTTGGTTCAAAGTGTTCAACATATTGTTTGCACTTTGCACTTCCTGTTCAAACCGTTCCATCCCAAAGCCCGTAAACACTGGAAGCGAATCCACTTTCCATTGAATCGGTACTTCCACTGCTGCACGATCTCGAAGCATTTTTTCTGTCTGACTGATTGTCTGTGAAAATTGTAAATAGGCTTCATTGGCTGCTTGCACATCCATCTGCTCTACGGCACGGTTCAAATTCTGCTGCCCCTGCGTAGCCTGATTCAACTGTCCTCGTAGTTGTTCCAATTCCGCACTTACCATATCGCTACCTAATGTCAACGGATTCTGTTCAATCTGTTCAATTTTCTGTCCAATCGCTTGCAAACGAGTTTGCATCTGTTCCAAATCAGCCATAGCATCCATGGAAAAGAACCCCGTTTGTGCGGCTGTTCCTACAATCTGATTTTGCGTTTGATTCAGGGTATCTAACATTTGATTCGTGCTTTGTACTTCCTGTTGAAACCGTTCCATACCAGTTCCAGTAAATACCGGAAGCGAATCCGTTTTCCAAGAAATCGGTACTTCCATTGGTGGAAAATTCGAAAAAGAATCCCTTACATACCGTTTTGTATCTTCAATGCTTTGCGAAAGCTGTAAATATGCGGTATTCGCAGAGGAAAGATCCATATCTTGTATCGCAGTATCCAACTCCCTCTGCACCTGTACCACACCACTAACTTGTCCTCGCAATCGCTCCCATTTGGTATTGGCTTCTTCCGTCCCCATATTCAAAGGATTCGCTTCCACTCGCCGAATCATTTGAAGCAATTCCCCCATTTGTTGTTCTACGCCTTGCACATCCGAAACAGCTTGTGGGGAAAGCACCTGCAATACAGATGCATTTTGTGTAATCCGGCTTTGTGTCTGTGTTAAAGCATCCAGCTTCTGATGAACCTGTAACACTTCGGATTGAAAACGCTCTATACCTGTATTCGTAAACACATCCAATCCATCATAACTTTTCCACTCAATCGGAACGGAAACGGGAGCGGGTGTTTCTACCAATGGTTCAGGTACATCTGGTTCGATTGGAACTTGAAGTGGCAGCGGATCGGCTGCCACTTCCATTCTTGGTTCAACGACAACTTCAATAGACTCTGGAACAGAGAGTTGCGACAAATCAGTCAATATTGGTTCAATCGGAACATCTAAATGATCTGGCAATACCGATCGTAATGCCGTTTGATTGATAGGAGAAAATTCTGCTGTCAATAACGGGGCTTCCATTCCTTGTACTGCCCTATCCCATTGTTGTGCCATAGATATCCCTTGCTGAATTACATCTTTCGCCGCTTCCATTCCCGCCATATCAATCGGAGAACCCATGGTTTGTTGTAACTGCTCCATCACGGATACACCCAAATTTACCGAATCCATTACCCGATAAAGGGTACTGGTAAACTGATCTTGTAATTGAATGGTGGTCTGAATCCCTGTCATACATGGTTCTCCTTTCTACTTTTTCTTTATTTTCTGTTTTAACTCCCGCTCTCGTTTTTTATCATTTTCCATTTTTACCTGAACAGATGCTACCACAAAGGCTTTATCCTTTTTCTCTAAATTCAAAAAAACAGAAGGCAACATATGTAATTTCAGAAGGGCATAGTAAGCATAATTCGCTTCCCAATCCCCTTCTTCAATCAGTTTTTTGCCTCTGCTACCTCTTCTTCAAAAGTGGAAAACCCTTGAAAATTCTGCACCCAAGCTGCCAACTCATTATACTCTCCCGGATCATCCACTAAAGCCATCAATAAATCCTCTGGCTTTTTCACTCCATAGGAATCCTGCAAATCAGCATCTTTTAAATCTGGTACAACAACGGAAGCTTCAATCATTCTCCGAAGATACCGACTGGTCTGCAGCCGAGGACGGAACAAATTTGGCTTTCCTTTCACAGGCACTTCTACCATACAATCCTCCCGAATATCCTCATCTTCCTTTGAAGTGATATGCCGAAACTCCCATTTTAATGGTGTTCCCTTTTCATCGCATAAGGACTTGGTAGCAGCATAATATCCGTTTTCTCTCTTTTTTTTGTTCGCTTTCATAAACTGACTAAAATTTGACATATTTGTTCTCCTCTCTCAAAAAAATAATTTTCTACTTCCATTCAACATTATTCATTGGTTAAACTTCCTTCTAAATCATGGAATTTTTCCGGCATATCCCAACTTTCAAATGTTCCAGAAAGCTCTTCATCTAAAAGTTCTTCCCCAGCCGTGAGCTTCGCCAAAATAAAGCTGTCACACAGACAGCCTCGATGAATAATAGTTTGTCTGCCTGCACTACTGTTAGGATCTTCGTTCGACACTTGGATCTCAAAATAAGGAAGCACACCTGTTTTTTGATATTCGTTCGCCATTTCTCGAAATACCGACTGATTATAATGTGCTGTTCCGCTCCAAGTCCCTTTTCCTCCTGCTGGCTTATGCCCCATTCCGACTTTTCCAAGAATAGGAACTTCTGCAATATTGACCTCCCATTTACTTTCAAATTCGGTCATTTGCATAAAATTATAGCGGCGTGTTCCAATCGTAATAAAGCACTCCGCTTCTGCGCCAAATATCGCATCATTTGCAATCATTACCGTATTACTCATTCTGATTCCCTCCTTCCTTTAAGACACCGTTACGCTCATATAGAGCTTACTCATCGCATTAATCACAGTTATCGCATCAACCACTAGCACTGCCTTTTTGGAATCTCCTTGCTCCACGGATACATCCGATTCAGAGAAATTCTCAATCGCCCGCATATCCTGAAGCTGTCGATGGTGTGCGACAATATCGGACCAAAGAGAAATCCGACCTGCATTATCGTTTGGAACAACCCCAAGATATTTGGTATTAAACAATACTGCAATATCGTTTCCGATCTGATCAATGACTCGAACCGTTTGATTTTCTTTGAAAAGATCACCCTGTGTATCGGAAGTCGTTACCATCGTATTAATATCTTCCAGTACCCGAACATCCGTTCCAACCAAATGAAACGTAAACTTTCCAGCATCAATCGCTTCCTTTAACTGATTTTGTGTATACGGTGTGGACACAATAAAATTACCATCATATTTCTTATTTTGGTTGCTCTTATTGATAGCGCATCCGGCAGCCGCTCCTGTCACCCAATAAACTAGACTGGCAGCACTCCATCCTTCATCTAAAACAGGATTGTTTACACTAATCACGCCAAAATAATCTGCTTTCGCATAATCGTATAAAACCAACTGAAATTTCACACCGACTTCTTCACGTAATCGTTTATTAAATGCCGTATAAAGCGATTTTGTAGCCTCATCCGTAATGACAACCCCCATCGTATTATAAGTATAGGATTCAATTTTATCTAAATACGTCTGATGATCTGCACCACTGACTTCCCCATTTTCTCCACCAATCAAAGGCATCCCTGCAGATTCCTCCAATGTTACATCCGGCTTCCATTTAATATAATCATTTTCTACTAACTCTTCTGAAGTAGAAACGATCTGTTCATCTACCAAAACAGTGCCGAATAATGTTTTTACATCAAAAAGCGATTCTTGATCCACATTTTTCTGGATCACAATCTGCAATGCATTTCCACGAACACCTGCATACTTGGCTTCTGCAAACGTATTTGCTGCTTTTTTTCCGTTTCCATTCAGTCGATAGGCATAAAGCGTTTGGATATTTAAAAATAAATCTCGCAATCCTTTCAGCTTCTCGCTGGTATACTCATAGCCGAACAATAACAAACTGTTTTTCTGAAACTCACTGCTTGTCACTTCAAAAACTTCTCCGGCAATCCCCCAATCCAATTCCAAAGGCATGGTAGCAACGCCTCGTTCCGAAAGTGTTGCGGTTGCCGCTGCCTTGGAAATAAAATTGATATATGTTCCCGGTAACTTCTTATTTTGTACTACAAAAGTTCCACCACCTAATGCCATCTCATTTCACCTTTCCTTTCTGATACTGCTTAATTTTCTCTTCTACCTCACGTATCGTATAAACATGCCCATCCTCTAAAAGAGCATGAACCAAATCTTTTCTTTTTTGGAAACGTTTCGAAAGAAGCAGTTGTTCTTTTGAAAAAGAAAGTTCTGCTTCCTTTTTCTCTTCCATTTCCTCCTCAAATCCTTTTAAAACATTCTTTTTTTCTTTCATCTCTTTCCTATCCTTTCAAAGAAGTTTTTTCCGAAACTTCTCTCATCCACGGCACATTTTCTGTTTTTTTGCAAACAAAAAAATCATAATTAACAAAAAAATGCAGCACATCATCCACTATCTCGTAATTCATCTTTGTCCCTGTAATCAAATGTCCTTCCACGTTCAGATGCTCCAGACAAGAAAAAAGCCGTTCGGCTACTGCATCACATTCTTCCTTTTTCCGTTCTAGATGCTCTGGAAAATAGTGAATACAAAACAGGTTTGTTCTAGCATATTTCTGCTTTAAAAATAAAGTATGAGTCGGATGAATACAGAGAATAAAAAAACAAGGCTCTTTTAAACCTTGTAGTTTCTCCTCTCGATAAATGGAATAGCCTTCTCCAAATTCTGCATCTAACGAAATACTGATTGCTTCTATAATAGATTGAATCATTTGATACACCCCGCTAAAAATTTTTTCAATTTGGCTTCTAGCACATGTGGGGCAACTGCTTGAATTTTTTTCACTGATTCAGTAAGCATAAACTGCCCTTGAACAAACCCTTTATGATCGGCTGTTCTATGACCAAATTCCACATACTCGGCATAGGATACCGGATTTATAATGGTAATCTGTAATTGATTCCCTACACGCTGAATCTCTAAAGAATTTACATAATCATGTGCCAATCCCATTCCACTCCCTGTTCCTCCTGCTGCCTCTTCTTGTGTCTTTGAAGTCCATCCTCTTTGAAGTGTGCCACCTAACTTCCCACTTGGATTCACCCGTTTTGTATACGTTTCTCCCTTTTTATGCTTCTTTCCATCTCGCTGTGCTGTTACAGTAATTTCCTTAGAATAATCTCCTACTGGGGTAAGTTTGATAACTTTAGCAAGCAAACGAGCGGCAAGTTCTTTGGCACATGCTTCTAAAAAAACATCCACCTTTTCTTTTTCTAATTGATTTAATTCTTTTTGAAACTTCTTCAAATCAGAAATCCCAAATTTTCCCATTTTTCCCACTATGCCCACCTCTTTGCCAATTCCAATATAATTTCCTGATGTGTAGGATAAACTGCAGGTTCTCCGCTTGCGACATATTCTGTTGTTCTTTTATTTTGTGTGACCACAATTTTCGAACCACTCTTTACTACAATTTCAGGTGCAAGGAACAACTTGATTTCTTGTGAAACGGCAGCAGCCGTTTCCGTCTGCGCCGCAGAAGCAATTTTCTGAAACGATACTCTACAAGGCTGCTTTTCCAAAACAGTCACTTCCTCCTCTTTTGTGAATCTCGTTTTTTCTTCCTTACTTTCTCGGTATCCTCGAATCGTACAGCTTCCACTATAAGTATCCTCGATTGCTTTTCTTGCCAAACGTTCTACGATTTCCATTCTCATTTCCATCTTACCTTTCGATAACAATTTAACTGCGAACGATAATTCTTTAACAACCCGTTTTGAAATGCTTCTCGATCTTGACTGAGCGTAGAAGAAAAAGAAGTGGTGGTATCTCCTACTTTTATCGAAGAAACAACACTTCCTCCTTCCATTAAAACAGAATTTTCATTCCGATAAAGATCCGCTGCCATACGAACCATCGTATAAGAAAGTCCTGCTGGAATGGTTTCTATGTGACAGTAATTCTTTACTATCTCTTTTGCTTCTTCTAATGCGAAAAAAAGCAATTCTTCTTTTGCTTCCTCTCCTACCAATTTTTTCAATAATTCGAATGACTCTGGCATCTTTTTTCCCCTTCCTCTAGATAACAGTAACAGAAAAAACCTGATCAGCGTAAGGAAAAGATGGTAAAGCAGTTGCAACCGCCTTGATCCACTTGGCTACTGGATCGAATGTCGCATACATAGCTACAAGAATATTCCCAATCGAATGAATATCAATATCCGGCTGATTACGAAGTTCTAATTCTTCTGCAGTTAAACCATAGAATGTATCACCCATTTTACCATCTGGCATCATCACAAAGGCATCTTCTGGCAGATAACGAACTGACCGATATTTTCCATCTTTTCCTTGAATCCGGCACATCTTATCATAAATTGCAATTTGCGGCAAACTCTGTTGTGCCAAAAAAGCATTTAATTCTGCTACGGTCAACAACTTTGCACTATTTACCCCAAAAACAGCCGATCGAATCGTAGAATCTCGTAAAATCACATTTAAAATCGTTTTAGAAGTTAATACTCGAGTTGGTGTAAATCCAGTATCCTTTACAATCTGATTCACACAAGCATCCATATCTTCTAAAATAGTAGGTGTTCCACTTTTCCAAGTCTTTGTTCCTTTATGATGACTTGGCATCCCATAATCAATCGTTGCCTTGATCCCATTTTCATTGATGCTGATTTTCCCAGAAGACAAGGCTTCCATTCGCATTGCCTCCACACGTGCCCGCACCGATGCGACTAAATGATCCACATCAGAAAAAATCTTCCGAATCATTTCTGCTTCTTCTATCGAATTTCTTGGACTCTCTAATGCAATCAGTTCTTTCTCTGACAACCGAATCTTCCGTTTAATCAAAGCCAGATCCTGCAAACTATACTCTGCACCTTCACGAGATCCAATTTCCGCTTCCACATCAAACGAATGAATACTTGCGGCAACCGGAAGACCAGATGCCCCTTTAATCATTTTAATTTCCATTGCTTCCGTCTTTCGTTCTGGGAAAAGCACATCACCCATCATCCCTTCCACTTTCCGCTCTTTTGTATAATCCACCAATTCCTGTGGTGTTAATAACTCTTCTATTTGTGCCATTTCAACAGCCCTCCTTATTTCTTTTCTGTACTTGTTACATCCAGATTGGTTTCCGTATCTTTGCCTGAACTAGAACCCTCTTTTTCTCCTGCAATCTGCAGTTGCCCTTCTACAAAAAACTTGATATAAGGCAGTTTAGAAATCAAAGTTTGCACTGCCTCCACTGCACCAGTATCCACCAATCGCTCCGTATTTACAGAACCATCAATCAAAAGCGCACCCGGCTGTGGTCCATACGTTACTTCTACCGTATCAAACAAAATTCCAACGGGTGTTCCTTCGGCAGCGGAAACGACCTGTCCATCCACATCCAAAAAACTTCCTGCCAATACAAATTTATGTCCCTGTGCATCCGCTTCTACGCCTGTATCACTCACAGTACAGCTCACTGTTTGATAGTCTGCACTCTTTAAAAACTCTGGAAGGGATTCATACTTTTTTCTTGTAAAATACATTGACCTCTTCTCCTTTCTTTTATGACCATGCTTTCGCATAAGGATTTTCTACCATAGATTCATTAAAAGAAGCAGCAATGCTTTTCGCTAGACTAGATTCATTTGTTTTTCCGCCTTTTGGGGCATAATGTTTTCCATTCCCCCCTGCTGCCTCCTTCCCGTTTTCTTTTTCCTCTTTAAACAAAAAGGTCTTTGTTTCTTTTAACGCCTTGATCTGCTCCTCTAAACCGGTTATTGTTCCATCTTCTCCAAGAATTAATTTGGTCTTATCAATTAAACCAGCCGTTAATTCTTCATCATGCACTTTTCCAGTTAAAGCCAGTTTCACAGCATTATTCATTCGAAGTTCTTTTAATTCTTTCTGATAAGCCGTTTCCTTTTCTTTTGCTTCCTTTTGTAACTTCTGAATCTGTTCTGTCAAAGAAGTGGCATCCCCTGCTGATTCTTTTAACTCTTCTAAGGCAACCTCATTCTCTTTTATGGTCTTTTTTAAGTTTTCTTTTTCTGTACAAACTTCTTCGTACTGATGTTTTGCCACATACCCTTTTAATTCCTCTTCTGATTGGGCAGCGGCTTTTTGTGCAAGTTCCTCAGAAATACCCAATGCGGTTAATTGTTCCTTTGTCATAATAAACCTCTCTTTCCAATGTTAAATTGTGATACAACGATTCTCAAATTTTTTATAAGCATCAAGATACAATTCTTCTCGATCCCCATTAAGCGTTAATTCATAATACATCCTATCTAGTAGTGTTGTACTCGCTAATGCTTTCCAATTTTGTAATATTTTACAATACTATACAACAAACACATCCTCGGTTGTAATCTGCTTTCCATCCGTTTTATCCAAATGTTCATTTGTATAATCTCTTACAACACCTTTTACCAGTTCAAAAAATTTTGTTTCTGTCACACAACTACTCCTCCTTCCTAAAAAAATGTATACAATCTTCCCAATAAAAAAAGAGCCTGCTACCAAGCCCTTTTTTCCCATCTACTTTATACCATATCCAAAACATAAATAAGAGAACTATAATAAATCATTAATCATAACCATCTTCATCATACTCAAATCCTGTTAATTCCTCAAAAGTTATATTTTCTCTAATACATTCCTCTAAAACAATACACAATTCCTCATCCGTCAGTCCATTATCTGGTTCTGTAGGAACTCCACAATGAAATTTTTCTTCATATTTCGATAGCAAACGATTCACCTTATTATTTGCTTTATTCGGTTCGTTTGGATCTGGTTTAAAACAAAACGGTTTCTTTGGATCATACTTCACACCATATCACCTACCATACTCAAAAATTTAGCATAAGCCTCTGAGAATATATTTTTTAGTAATTCAATTTTTATCTGATTCTTTGTAACAGAAGCACTGAAAAAATGTGCAAATGCTTCCCCTCCTATTTTTCCATCAGCATTTTCTGACTTTCTTATTACTGTTAATTTTAAAGTGTTTTTCTAATCAATCAACTTTCCACACAACAAGAGCAGAATCTATCAATTCTAAATTTTCAATAGGTGGAACAGTCAAGAACTCTATTTCCCTTGTCTGCTTGTCAACAAGAATATGCGCAGGTACTCCAGGCTCTGGTATTTCTCCCAGATCATAACCAACTGCATAAGATTCTCCAACGTCAAGTACTTCAACTACAGGATAGTCATTCATTACTTTTTTTGCCACCTCAATCGCCTGTTCTATTGTAACCATTTATTTCACCTCCACTGTAGCCTTGATAATGTCATGATCAGTTGTGATTGCTTTGTTGTCCATGCGGAAAAATCCAAACTTTCCTGTTTGCCCCTTAGAAAAATAAATACTCACATCCTGCTTCCCTGTCTGTGGGTCAATGTAACGAACTACATTATTTTCCTTTTCAGCAATAAAAACATGTGCACCAGCATTTTTCCCCTTCCAGTTAACATAAATTGCGTATCGTGCGCCATCAGGGGCTGATGCCAATTCACATTTAACTGCAGCTTCTGTCTGATGCAATCTGACACTCCAACGACTAAAGCACGTTGGGTTCTTATATACATTCACCTCCAAATATACTCGAAAGCATATAAGACTAATGAGTTTCTATAAGACTTTCACTACCAATCATTCACTTGAACGAATTAACGATAGTATAAGGCTTGCGTCAAAACCTGTTTATACATTCTTTTTTAAATTGCTATACTACTTAAATTATTTTTACCTGTTAATCTATCTACTTATTTTATACCATATCCAAAATATAAATAAAAACTATGATAAATCAATAATCGCAACCTTCCTCATACCTAAATCCAGTCAATTCTTCAAAAGTTTCATTTTCCCTAATACATTCTTCCAAAATTGCACACCATTCATCCTCCGTAAATGTACTCGGTTCTGTAGGAACTCCACGATGAAATTTTTCTTCATATTTTGATAACAAACGATTCATTTTACTATGTTTATTTGGATCTGGTTTAAAAAAAAATGGATGCTCAGGATCATATTTCATACCATATCACCTACCATACTTAAAAATTTAGCATAAGCCTCTGGAAATATTGCTTGAACAAATTTTAGTTTTTTCTTGTTTTTTGTAACAGAAGCACTGAAAAAATGTGCAAATGCTTCCCCTCCTATTTTTCCATCATTCCAATAGTCTGAACCATGTTTCCATCTTCCTATACATTTTCCATCAGATAACCCTTCAAATAAATCAGAAAATATATGACTTTCTTCATCTGTTGCATCTCTTAATTCTTTTGAAATTAATCTATAAGCCTCCTCTCTATCAAGATTATACTGCTCCTGACATACTTTTGTAAATCGAAAAAAATCCTCTTTTAAGGCATTAATAAAACCAACATCTTGAGAGGGTTTACCATACAAATCATCGATATTATGCCCCATTTCATGAAATAAAGTTGTCCATTGTCCACGAGTATTAACAAAATCCTTTTCAACATTTATATATATTCCCTGCTCTGAATTAAAATGAGGAAGCCCTACTGCATTTGTTTTTGCAAAGATAATTTTATCTGCATTTTGAAAAATGACCTCTTGAAAAGACTTTGGAGCAGAAACAATTACCTTTTGAATGGATTGAGCACATAGCGTAGAATCAATTTTTAAATCCTCTAATGTAATTGGTGGTTGATTTCTTGTAACCAAATCTCCTATCCTGTTAAGCCCTTTCTTTATATTTCGAACGAGCTTTTTCATATCAGCTGAAACATCTGTATCTTTATTCTGTATTCCTGTTTTTTCTATACTTTCTACAAAGGTTTCTTTCCACTCAGAATAGGTCATATTAGCAGGCACATAGTAGGTCTTCCCTTTCTCATCTCTCGCTGCCCGCTGCTCCCCTACTGTAAATTCATCTTCAAAATAAGGTACTTCACAACAACGACAGTTTGGATGATACGGTGGTACAGTCAGACCAACTTCAAATTCTTTCATATGAAATACTTTTCCATCCATGCCTTGACAAATTCCACAAGTAATCGAATCCAATGTTGCCACTATCTGAAATCTTTCTACTTCTAGCTCCTGAAAACAATCCTTTTGTGCAGCCGCTGCTATCGCCGCTGATTCGGTCATCACTAAACGCCCTGCTTGTGCCTGACTCACTTCCATCGTATGTGCTAAGGAATGAATTGCCTTTTTTGGATCTTCCCCACGAATGATATGTTGCGATAATTCGGTATGTAATTGATTTACCAATTTTTCTCGATTCGCCCAAATCCGCTCGGAGAAGTTCGTTCCATCCTGTGCCCATGGTTTCTTTATGATTTGATCAATTTTTCTTTCATCCAATTCTGCAAGATTACTACCAATACCAGTTCCCTTTGCGATTTCATAAGCAGCATGATAATAACTTTCAGTATAAGACCGATGAAGAAAATCAGTTACACCTCCCTCATATTCGGTAAATAAAAGCTCTGCATGTTGCTGTATCTGCCATTTCATTGCTTCTAAATAAGAAATATGATGACGAACAGACGCATTTTCTAACTCCCTCATCCAACGCTGATTTATCGCATTTTCTTTTCCCTTTTTGATATACTCCTCTACTGTCCAATGAAACTCCTCTAATTCATCTTTCTTTAAAAGCCGTTTCGCCGCTGCCAAACTGATTCCATTATTCTCTGCTAGACGTTGATACCAACGTTCCAGATCCATCTGAATCTCATTCTTTGCCCGCCGGAACTGTTCCTGCAGATCCTGATAATATGCAACACTACGCTGATATTGTTTTTCTTCTAACTCCTGAAATCTTCTTCTCCAATATTCACTCTGCGTCCCCACTGTCCTTTTCTACTCCCTGTTTCGTCTTCTGAAACATTCCTGTATAAATATCTGCCTTTTTCTGTGCTTCCTGCTCCTCTACTTCAAGTTGTTCCTTTTCTTTTTCCACATCTTCTACAAAGGGATGTGCTTTTAAAATGCTTTCTGTACTCACAATCCCTACACTCTTCTGACAAATTTCTGCCAATTCAGTATCATTGGTCACAGCCGTTCTTGTCCATGTTTGGATAATCCGTTCACATGTCACACCAAGGTAGCGGCAGATCGCACGAATCAAACGAGCAAATCCTAGTTTAAATTCCGTTTCCATAAAACCCGCCTTTAACTCTAATAAAGAATACAGATATTTCAAAGCGACTCCAGAAGCCGTTCCAAATTTTTGCGGATCGGGATCGACTCCCATTCCTTGTTCAAAAATCGCCTTTCTTGTCATCTCTAAAAATTTTTCTCTTGCCTCAACAGGAATACTAATGGTTAAGGTTTCTAAACCGCCTTTTCCTTCCCCACTTCCATCATCTTCTAACCGAATTGTTTTGTACTTCTTTAAATCCTGTAAAAACTCTTCCAAATCCGTTCCACCATAATTGGTCAAAACAAAGATAATTTCTTGTGTATCTTCCAAATCATTTAAAAAACCGCTGAATACTTTGTCATAAGCATCAATCAGCGGTTTAATATCATTCAAATCATTTTTCTCAATATTGTTATTATAAAACGGAATAAAAGGTACTTCTCCATATTCGTGAGAAAGATAATAACCATCCTCTCGATGAGAAGGATCGGAATAAAACGAATCATACTGCAAATCTAAATGAAATGTTCCATTCGTTTTGGTACGAAAAATAAAACTTTCTTTCTCCGTCCAATACTCCCAAATCACCACTTCTTTTCCATCTGATTCATCCAAAATCTGATAGGTCCGAAGCAGTGCAACCAATCTTTGGTTTAGATCCGAAGAAAAAATTGGTAAAATCTGTTTGGAATCCACTACCGCATACTCAAATGTCCCTTCCTCTGTCACCCAATAATGCAGCCATGCAATAGAAGAATTGGAAGCATTGACACATAAATCCTTACATACTTTTGCATAACGATCCCCAAGTATCTCCGCAATCTTCAAATTCGTTTGTTTTTCTCCTACATCAAAAAGAGGAGGCGCAGTAAACAAATACGCTGCCTTTTGATTGACTAAAAATCCATGAAAGTTTCTTGGAATCCGATTATCCGCATTTCGCAATGGCTCGATTTCTCTTAACTTCCTGCTTCTTTGCAAAATATCATTTTCATTTCGATAATAACGTTCCGCCTCTTTACTGCTGGCAAGAAACCTTTTATAATTATAGTCTTTTGCTTTCCTTTCAATTAACGTTGCCATTTCTTTCGGCGTCATTGTTCTCCTTTGCCTCCTTTTCTTTTAATACCCTCATTCCACCACCTTTTAAATCGGATACTTCATAATCATCCAACCCATACCAAATCGCAGATAAGGTATGGGGATCAATGCAAAATTCATCTTCTATTAATGCTCCGTTTTTATCTTCTGCAAAGGTTAAATCCTGTAATTCCTGAATGATGGCTTTACAAGTATCCGCACAAATAATGCGCCGAAATCGTTTCACTTTTTTTGTATAAACGGCACGAGAGCCTTTAAATTTATGACAAGCCCTCATCCGAAACCCCTGCTGCCGATAATACCGAATGGCTTTTGGTTCTGCACAATCTGCTTTTATCAAAATATTCTTCCATTTTGCAATCTCCTCTGCAATCTCTGGATCGGTTTTATCTCTCGAATAATACTCCTCATATAGATACAAAATCTTCTGATCTGGATCAATCAGCATCCGAACTACCGCATTAAAAGAAGTGACAAATCCAAAATCCATTCCATTTTTTTCGATAGGGTGTTTGACCATTCGCATCGCATGAAGCACCGTTTCATAAGGTTGAACTTCAAATTGTGGAAAGACCAAACGTCCGTTCACCCCAAATCGTCCCCTTCGTGCAATCCGGTATAAATCGGGATCGTGCATTTGTAACTCATCCAACTGATGAATATACCCTTTTGGTGCAAAAAAATTATCCTCCACTGTGCTGTGATGATAATAGGTATCATGGCAGCGGATGATTCGTTTTTGATACAGTTCCTCATCATTTAAAGTGATCGTTTGTTTTTGTTTATCCTGAAAAAAATAGGTATAACACCAATTTGTTTTACTCACAGGATTCGTCGATAATAAAAGATGGTTGCTCAAAACAGGATGCCGTAAACGCCCTAGTATTTCCTTAAATCCAGTATATTTTACTTCCGAACACTCTTCTATCCAAACAATCGACACACCATTTAAAGATTTTAATTTAGCAGGTTTATCCATTCCTTTGAAAATAATCTTACTTCCATTTTGAAATCGTACCTGCATTGGGCTTGTGGTAAAAGTCAAATACCTGTCCACTCCCATTGCTTCTGCCACTTCTACCAGCAAGTCAAAACAAGAATCTCGAATCGTATCAAAAACCTCTCGAACAATCAATGCTTTTCTTTTTTCTTGCAGCAGCTTTTTTATTAGCTTTACCGCAATATGATAACTTTTCGAACTTCCATAGCCGCCTACTAAAAAATAAATCCGACTGCTCCAATCATCAATAAAATCGTAAAAATGATCATTTACGAAAAAATCAATTTCTTTCTCAACTTCCATTTCCATCCAATTCGCCTTTCTTTTTCTCGCTTGCCTTTTTAAACGTGATTTGAATTGGTATGTCTTTCTCCGAATCCATTTGATTTTTTAGAAGAGCAATTCTTGTTCTCTGTTCCTCTGCTGCTAACTCCCAATTTTTATGTAACATCTCATCATAACGTTTTATCAAAGCACGCAATTCCGCTTGTGCTCTTGCTTGTGCTTTTAAAAAAACAGCTTGTTTATCCCATGCCTGCTGTACTTCCCAGCGTTCTTCTTGAATCTTATCTCCCTCTTTTCGCTGAATTTGTGTTGTAGTCAAATCCTCTTGATTACGCACATACATAATCTTCTGAGAACGAAGGATGGCAGCATAGGCAATCTGAATCTGATCCCACAAAAGATCCAATGGGTTCGTAGACATCTGCTGGATAATATCGGTTGTTTCCTTTGGAAGATATTTTGTAAAAAAACCATGCTTTTCTGCATTTTTATTTTCCGGTGGTCCAATCCCTCCACATCCTTTTGCATTTTTATTATTTGGCTGACCGCCACGTTTTTTTGCAACGTTGCGAACTTCCTTTTGCAACGTTGCACTTCCCCATTGATACCGATTTTTCCAACTTCGAACCGTTCCCTCTGGAACTCCTAAAATTTCTGCAATTTCAACCAACTTTTTACCAGATAGATACAATTCCTTTGCTTGCTCCACTCGCTTATCCGGTATTCTTGCCAAGCCTCACCACCTCTCATTCGTTTCGTTTTGAAAAAAAGAAAAGCACCCATATGGATGCTTAAAAATTATCTTTTCTATTTTTAAAATACAAAAATCACTCATTACGAAAACCATTACTTCCATCACCGATTTTCACAATACTAGTATACCACATATCAAAGTAGGTTTGGGTAGGTTTTTGAAAATTCTTGTAGTGCATATCCATGCAACTCTTTAATATATTGATAGGTATAATTCATCTCTACTGCAATCACTTCCAGTCGTTTCTGCTCCACATATTTTTTATAGAGCAACTTGATATGATCCGGCTTCTTCAAATTATGAATTTCACCAATTATCTTATGTTTTAAATCCACATAGGTATCAATCAAACAATCAATCTCATTTTCCAAATCGATCAACTTCACAATCTCTCTTTCATATCCCGCACCTGCTGGAAGACTTGTCTGTACACGTTCCTTTGTATAATCAAAACAACCTATACTGGAAATTCTTGCCCGAATGTCTGCTTTCTCCTGAATACGTTGATTGATTATCACATCTGCCTTATAGAGTTGCTGCAAATATTCCTTTGCGGTCATAACACCTCATCCTTTCTATTTTGAATGGTGTCATA